>NZ_JBRIKK010000010.1:0-92236 GCF_052976705.1 Staphylococcus sp. MSU001 | reverse complement strand
GTTAAATATCCTCCTAAAAATTTAAATAATTAATTTCATATAATGAATAGTCATGTGACTAAAATATTTACTTTATTATCCTTGGCTTCGTTCTTTTTTAACGACAAGCATTACTCTATCAGAAAAATGTACGTTTGTGTGCGGTGTTATCATTTTGTAATGTTTACATAGAGTTGTTTTGTTAAATGAAGTCTGTAAATAGCGTAACGAAAGCATGTAACTAACAATATTTCATGTAACGTTTTAGAATTGTTATATTCTTGTAATAATAAATTTTGCTCTTATTACAACTTTATCTATGATGAGTTTAGTCTTTCTTTTAAATATTTTAGTCAATAAAGAATATTTACTTGATGTAAATTTAATCTTAAATAACGCTAAGATTATTCATAAAATTGATAAAAAATGAGGTGAGATAGAATTCATATCGAATTCGTTATCCCACCCCATCACAATGGTGAACTATAATAATAAATACCATATACCCCTTTTTGACTTAATTGTTTTTGTCATCTCACTAAATCATGACTAAGGAAACACATTGAATCTCATTCTAATTTCTAGTGATATATAGCTCTTTTATTTTTATTTTTGAATATTATTTTTCATTAACTTCTTTCATTTTTTTAATGATTTCATTAGATAATGCTTTAACACCACTGTATTCCAAGTGAATACCATCATATGCAAAATACTCAGAATGACCCTCAGATGCTTTATACCAATCAACAATATGAACATTTTTATGCTTCTTGGCTACTTGTTCCATAATTTTATTATTAGTCGACTCGTAGTCTCTCGGTACTCTTACCTTAATTAAGTAAATATCTGCTTCACCTAAAGAATCAATTAATTCATTCATTTGATCTTTCGTAAACTCACCGTTCGTACCAAGTTCTATCACAACACTCTGACCTTTTTTAGTATAATCTTGGTACTTCTGATTGATTAAATCTTTGCCCTCAATTAACTGTCGTCCAACTTTTCCATCAATATTAGCATGTGGCACTTTTTCACTAAAGACCTGACCGATATCTACCATTACTGAATCTCCCAGCAATAATGGAGACGCTTCTTTAGGATTAAAATGTTGTTGTGAAGACTTATCTTGATTATTTTCATCTGGCTTTTTAGGTTTTGCTTTCTGGTTCGTTTTAAAAGATTTTTGTTTCGCAGCTTGTTGTTTATCATGCTCTTTACCCAAACTATCATAGGCACCAAATACTATGAATGCAGAAGGAACAAGCAAAATTAATACAATGATCGTTCTTGAAAATCTTGTTAAATTTTTCGGCATCACTGTGAATGCTTTGAATCCATTTTTTCTAATAGGCGTTTCAATAAATTTATAAGATACTTCAGCCATGACAAACATAAGTATCACTTCACAAATATATACAAACCAAGGAATCTGACCTTGTACGAAATAACTATTCATAAAAATAATGATAGGATAGTGCCATAAATATAAACTATACGATCTCTTGCCTATATAAATAAATAACTTGAAACTTAGTATTTTCTTTAAGACACTTGATGGATGCACAACGCTTGCAATGACAAACAGTGTCAAGAATGAGATGGCATAAAATCCTCCACTATATATCCATTTATCTTGATCACTAACCACTACAAACAAATAAATGAGCACTGCCATTCCGACTATGCCTATTGCACTTATACTTGCTTTAGCACCTTTAGATATATCCTTTCTAAAAGAAAACGGTGGCCAAATAAATGCTAGTAAGCATCCTAATAACAATGTTTGTAAACGTGTGTCAGTTCCGAAATAAACTCTAGAATTGTTACCTGTATACATATGTATCGTTATCATTGCAGTTAATGATAATAAAGAGATGATTAATAGAATAATCATTGTAGTTCTCTTTTTGAAAAACTTTAATAACCCTAAAAGTATAAATGGAAAGAATAGATAGAATTGTTCTTCAATAGCTAATGACCATAAATGCTTTAATGGCGCTACAGCAAATTGATTAAAATAGTCTACGTCTTGTATGATATACCACCAGTTCGAAACATAGAAAAGTGCTGCTATAGCATCATGTTTTATACTAATAATTAATTCAGGTTTAAATAGTAATGTATATATTAAAACAACCGTGACAACAAACATCATTGCTGGTATTAATCGTTTAAATCTTCTAAGCCAAAAATTAACTAAATTAATAGAATTATTTCTATAGTACTCACTTAATAATAAACTAGTTATGAGATAACCAGAAATGACAAAAAAAGTATCTACTCCAAGGAATCCACCAGATAACCATTTCGTGTTTAAATGATAAATGATTATCCCAATGACTGCTATAGCTCTCAAACCATCTAAACCAGGCAAATAGTGCGGTTTATAAGTTTTGTTGAGACGTCTATAATTGTTCTCATTCATTCAATTACACTCCGTTTAATTTTTAAAATACTTGCTCTTAATATTATCACAATTACATCCTCAATTGCATTGACATATCATCTTTTTACTTAAATATTATACTTTAACAAATTAAATAGGTATATATTTATTAAAACATCTTCATATAAGTTGTGTAGGTAAGCAATTTAAATGTATCTATATATGATATTAAACACACCATTTATATAACCATATCTTTTAAATAAATACAAACATAATATCATTTAACTTTATTATACTTTTCAGTCTAGATGTTATATTTTCACTTTGTTAACATCACTTTGCTATATGAATCATTTTAATTTGACTTTCAAATAAAAAAGAACCTAGAACACAAAGCGATGTGTCCTAGGCTTTTTAATTTATTGCCTCGATAACTAAGATTAAAACTTACTTATATATAAGGGAGTCAATTTTAGTCCTCGTTGCTGAGAGGACAACGAATGTTGCCCCACTCTTTCTAATTATATTATTAGATTTGGATTACATACCCCAAGCAGATAAACCTTGTGCTTTATATGCTTTATAAGCTGCATTGATTTGATCATTTACTGAACCAGTTGAACCCCAACCTGGCATAGTTTGGAATAATCCAGCTGCACCTGAAGCATTACGTGCATGTAATTGACCATTTGATTCTCTAGCAATAATGTGTTCCCATGTTGAAGCAGATACACCAGTACGTGCAGCCATTTGAGCAGCAGCATATGAACCTACTGAACCAGCAGTATTACCATTTGATAATCTTACTGAACTACTGTGAGAGCTGTAGTTATGGCTTGGTGCTGAGTATGAAGTAGTTGATGTGCTGTAGCTACGACTTTCTGAAGAAGTTGGAGCTGAAACAGCTTGTACATTTGTGTTACTAGATTGTGTATTTGCACTTACTTCTTGGTTAGATGATGATTCTGTGTAATCAGCATCTGAACCAGCTACAGTGTAGCTCCATGACCATTCTGAACCATTTGAAGTGAAGTTGTATTGGTATCCATTGTCTACGAAATGAATATCGTAAGCACCAGCTTGAACTGGTTTAGCATTTAATTCTTCAGGGTTATGTTGTGCTAAATCTACTAAGTGTGCTTTATCAACGTTTGTAGTTTCTGAAGCGTGTGCTTCATGTCCTGATAAACCATAACCTGCAATTCCTAAAGATACTGCTAATGTAGAAGCGATAACTGTTTTTTTCATGATATATAAATCCTCCAGATATAATTTAAAATTTGTTTGTTTTGTTATTTAAATGTTTTGAATTCGTTGTGCTATATTGAAAATGTTTTTTGTTAACTTTTGACGCTACCCACTATATCATAAAAATCGCCTTTGTATATTACACGTTCCTTACAAAAGGTTACAATATCAACACCCTTTTGTAATCTTAAAACAGATATATTTCAGTTTGTAACATATAATTTCTTAATATTAGTTTCATATTCCACCTTAATTCAAGTAATTACATTGTGTTTCAAGCTGAAATATCATTATATTAAGTTATCTGTAAAATTACAGATTGCAATGTTGTTACATAAATGAAATAATTCTAACTATTTGATTCTAAGTATTATCATTTTTATGAAGATTTGTTTATTTTAATGAGGTTACTTTTTAACTCTTATTCTTTAATAAACAAAATATAACGCTATGTATCAATTTGGAACTCAAAATATCTTTTGTATTAAACGACGTTACCTTTTCTATATAGGTGAGTTATCCTTTTAGAATATATAATAGAAGAAACACAGTATTTTCATTCATAAACATTTCATTATATTAAAAAAGAGAGTGAGACCAATGAATAATGCTTCATCCACGGTCTCACTCTCGAGATTTTTATTTAAAATTAATACGTTTTAACTCCCCATAGTACTTCTTCACATTTCCTAATAATTGTTTTAAGTACTTCAATCCGACCCGTTTTTTTATGATCTGCCGGAACAATATACCAAGGGGCGTATGAAGTGTTTGTAGATTCAATCATATCATGACTTGCTTCTAAATATTCATCCCATTTTTCTCTATTACGCCAATCTTCTTCAGTAATCTTCCATTGTTTATCAGGATTATTTTCACGGTCTTTAAAACGTTTTAGCTGCTCATTCTTATCTAAGCTCAAGAAGAATTTTAAAATGATTGTACCTTCATCTGTCCACATCTTTTCAAATTGATTAATTTCATCAGATGCACGTTGCCATTCATTCTGGCTCGCAAAACCTTCTACACGTTCAACTAGTACACGACCATACCAACTACGATCAAATATTTCAATATGACCTGATTTTGGCATCTTTTTAGCAAATCTCCACAAATAATGATGATTAAGTTCGACATCCGTAGGTGCACTAATACCATTCACTTCATATCCTGTTGGATCTAATTTTTCTCTAATACGTTTAATATTGCCACCTTTACCGGCAGCATCCATACCTTCGAAAACCAAAACAAGAGGAATCTTTCTTTCATATAAAGCAAATTGGATTTCTCTCATTCTCTGTTGCAATTCAACAATGAGATTTTTATACGTTTTTTTGTCTACTTTCTCTAGATTATTATCAAATAAAGAAGTCGTGAAGCCTGATGTGAACTTACTGTTGACTTTAGTTGTTTGTTGTTCAACTTTTTTTATAGCTTGCTCAAGTCTATCTATTAAATGTAAGTACATTTTTTCAAAAGCATGCTCGCGCTCTGTGTAATCGATGACTTTCCAATCTTTATCCTTCTTGATGAATTGATGCATTTGATTTAGATAACTTTCTTGAGGTATAACATTTTCATATTCTTGAACTTTCCATCTAGTTAAGGGATTATCTTTTGTCTGTTGAATATGTTCATTGCGTTTTTCTTCATTTATTTCTATGAAAAACTTTATAATTTCATAGTTATCATTCTTTAACATCGATTCAAAATGATAAATTTGATTGACTAAAACATCATAATTTTTATATTGATCATGCTTAATTTTGTTTTCTTTATAATCTAAAAAGTGTGAATACCAACTTCTAAAATAAATATTTATATTACCCTTTTGTGGTAACGTATTCCAATATTTTTGTAAAAATTGATAACGTAAATCGTTTGATTCTGGCGATTTAGTAGCTATAAATTGCGAATATTTGGCATCTAGGTGCAATAGTAATTCATTTGATAAACGTGTCTTCCCTGAAGCAGGAATCCCCTCAAATAATACCATAATTGGAATACCTAATTCATGAGTACGTCGACTTAATCGAGCTACTTTCAATTGTAATTCTTCTAGTTTCCCTGACATCGTTTCACCCTCTATATATGTTAAAGTTAGATGCTATATTATTATATTTTAACATAGAAAAATCTCTTCAACGTTCTAAACGTTGAAGAGAGATGACGGTTTATCCCATAAATTTAAAAATATCATTCTCATACAAATGAATAAATCTTCTAAGTATTAAATCTAAAATCCATGCAACTAGAAACGGCACAACAAAAAAGGCGATGACAATAAGTAATAAACTTAACCATGCAGAATCAACATGCATAAATTTGAAGGCATTAATAGGTCCAACCATTCCGATAAAACCAAATCCGGCTGATTCTTTTGTTCCTGAAATACCAATAATTCCAGAAGCAATACCAGATATTGCCGCTGTCAAGAAAATCGGAATCATAATGACAGGGTATTTAACCATATTTGGCATCATCATTTTCACCCCACCGAAAAATATTGATAAAGGAATACCTACATGATTAACTTTGCTGGTGCCAATCAATAATACAGCTTCTGTTGCTGCTATACCTATTGAAGCAGATCCTGCAGCAATACCTGATAATCCAATAGCAATAGCTATGGCAACAGTTGACAATGGCGATATGATTATAAAACTAAACACCATAGAGATTAACATACTCATAAACACTGGTTGTAATTCAGTAAAGCTATTAATCATGTTACCAATTCCCGTAGTAATTAACCTTACATATGGTAAAGTAAATACGCCGATTGTAGCTGCTAAACCACCAACAACTGTCGGAAAAACAATTAAAGCCATACTACCAACACGTTCTTCTATTAATAAAATAAGTAACACGGCGATGGATGCAGTTAACATCGTATTAATTAAATCCCCAATTCCCGCAATTACCCATGTACCTTGTTTAAATTGAGCTGCACCACTACCAACATATGAGGCACTTGCTACTACAGCTATTGCTAATGGTGTCATATTGAACTTCATAGCTATCAATGCTCCAATAAGCGCTGGCACTGTAAATTGGATGGCTTGAACGACCCCTAATAAAGTTTTGAAAATAGGATGATATTGCATAAAGTATTTAAAAATTTCTCCCAAAATCGCATTTGGAACGAGTCCGGCTACTATTCCAATTGCTACCCCTGATAACACTCTAAAAATAAAATCCTTTGGTCCATCGATGTTTTTTATCGTCGACATAAGTTAAACCTCCCAATGTGCTAAGTAAAATTATGTATAAAAAGAGTCTCGAAGCCTATATATGATTCAATTAAATCTTTCTTAGATGCTGTAACTTAGAGGGATAATTAGTGAAATGCATATATGACATTCAAGACTATGCTCAATAGTATACCATATTTTCTGAAAATTAAGATAACTTATTTGTCATTTCATTCAAAACATTAATTTTTAATTAAAATACACTTCATAACCTTTAGTTTAAATACTAACGTTATGAAGTGTTACCTAACTCACCATATTTGAAATAATAAGTGCTTTACTCTTCCTCAGTTTCAATTTTAGCTTTGCGAGATTCTTTTTTATATTTTTGATACATCACTAACATGATAACAAACCATACGGGTGCAGAAAGTACGGCATAACGCGTTGCACTATTAATCAATAATATAATAAAAATAAATGCAAAGAACCCTAAAATACAGTAAGCCATGTATTTTCCGCCCCACATTTTATAGTTACTCTCTTTATGCTGTTTCGGTTCATGTCTTAAATAACCTAGATACGCAATCATAATAATTGTCCAAATCATAATATTTAAAACAGTTGAAAATGTTGTAATTTGTACAAACACTTTAGTCGCATCTTTAAAAATTGCATTTAACACGACTGAAATACTTAATAAGCCACATGTCACTAAAATAGCATAATGTGGTACGCCGTGCTTATTGGTTCTATGTAAGAATGCTGGACCCTGCTTTCTTCCAGCTAATCCAAACATCGTACGGCTATTAGCGAATATACCACTATTACAAGAAGACGCTGCGGCTGTGAGCACAACAAAGTTAATAATACCTGCTGCAAAAGGGATTCCAACTAATCCAAACATTTTAACGTATGGACTATCAGCAGGATTTAATTGTTGCCATGGTACAACAGACATGATAACTGCTAACGATCCTACATAAAATAATAATATTCTAAACGGTACATTATTAATTGCTTGAGGAATTGTTTTGTGAGGATCTTTAGTCTCCCCTGCAGTTATTCCAATCAACTCAATACCAATAAATGAGAAAATTGCCATTTGGAATGACATGAAGAAACCTTGTGCACCATTAGGGAAAAAGCCTCCGTCTTTCCATATATTCGTCACAGTTGCAGGGCCATAGCTTGTCTTCATTCCAAATACAATCATAACAACACCAACAGCTATCAAAGCTAAAATAGTCAAAACTTTAATAATAGAAAGCCAAAATTCTAATTCTCCAAATAATTTAGCACTAAATAGATTTAAAGCAACTAAAACTAAAATCGTCGCTGCAGCTGTTAACCAGTTTGGAATTGTTGGATACCAGAAGGAAACATACTTGGCAACAGCAGTCACTTCTGCCATTCCTGAAATAATCCACGTTAACCAATATGTCCACCCCACCATAAAACCTGCCATAGAACCAATATGATGATGGGCAATATCACCAAACGATTTAAATCCTAAATTGGATAACAGTAATTCTCCCATAGCCCTCATGAACATAAAGAGAACGAAACCTACTATTATGTATGTTAGTAAGATAGATGGTCCTGCTAAATGAATAGATTGGCCAGCACCAAGAAATAAACCTGTTCCAATAGCCCCGCCAATCGCAATTAATTGTATATGTCTATTGCTTAATTCTCTTTGCAGTTTATCTGCCATAATCTTATCTTCTCCATTTCATAGAGTAAATCACTGACTGAAGATTATGTCATGCGTCATACCCCTTGTTTTATAATAAATTTCTTTTAATCATAGAAAAATAGCATTACAAATTTAAATATACCCTATTTTAAAAATTTTCAATCAATCTTATTTTTAAAGACCTCACTAAAGCCCGTTGATATCTTTAGTGAGGTCGAAGTTCTTTACTCTAAAATGATTTTCATAGAGCGTTGTACACTATCAGCATACATACCTCCAAATTTAAGTAAATGTATCATAAGTAAATATAATCTATAAAATTCTATACGTTTTTGTGATCCTTTGGCTAATGGTAGCTGTTGATTATATTCGTCATAGAACTCTTGTGTAAATCCACCAAACACTGTAGTGATTCCTATATCAAACTCTCTATCGCCGTAGAGTGGTGCAGGATCAAACAAAGCAGGTTGGCCATTTGTTAAGAACATATAGTTACCTCCCCATAAATCACCATGTAACAGAGAAGGTTTACTAGTATGATTTGATAGCTCGTCAACAATAACTTTTCTTACACGTTCATACATCTTTTTATCTTCTTGTTTCCACAATCCTACACGTAATAACTCATCTTGTAAGTGATCCATTCTACGATCTATAAAAATCTCTTTCCATGTCTCAGTCCATGAATTATCAAATGAAATATCTGCGCCTTCATGCGGTAAACGGAATCCAAATTTATTATCTTGTTGGTATTGGCTATGCATTCTAGCAACCAATCGAGCAAGTTCTCTTTGACTCCCTTGACTACCTTCTTCAAGAAAACTTAATAATAAATATGCATCTCCATTTATCTCTCCACTTGCAATTACTCTTGGAGCTGTTATACCTGCATTTTCAAATTCATTTAGTCCTGCAATTTCTGCGGCATAAAAGGCTTCTGATCGTTGACGTTGAACGAGTAAAAAAAAGGTATCTTCTTCAACTGTAGTGACTTTAAATGCTTCATTTACATCTCCACCACTTACTGGAGAAATGTCTTTCACATTGTCAAGCGGCAATGCGCTCATCCATTGTTCATTCATTTTCTCACCCTCTTAACTTTATATTATATCTACATTAATATATTACCTATAATGAAATCATTAATCTTAACTTCTTTATATTATTAAATTAAGTCAATTTTTCAACTTTCTAATATTTAACTATGAAATTTTACATGAAAATGCTAGTCTATTAAAAGAATGAATTTCAAACATATTAACTGGGGATAGTAAGCCTCAAATATAATGAAATAGGAGCATTTATATGTACAAATTAGTTAAGCCTTTATTATTCAAATTAGATCCTGAACGAGCACATGGTTTGACCATCAATGCGTTGAAGTGTGTTCAAAAATGTTCACCCATTTTACCTATCGTTAATAAGTTATTTACTTATAACAATCCAATATTAACGCAACATATTCACGGTATTTCTTTTGATAATCCTATCGGGTTAGCTGCAGGTTTTGATAAATCTTGTGAAGTTCCAAAAGCACTTGAAAACATTGGCTTCGGTGCAATTGAACTCGGCGGTATAACACCTAAGCCTCAACCAGGTAATCCAAAACCACGCATGTATCGTTTACTAGAAGATGATGCACTCATCAATCGTATGGGATTCAATAATAAGGGTATGAATAAAGCATTAAGTAATTTACGTAATCATTCATGCTCAATACCAGTAGGATTAAATGTTGGTGTGAATAAAACAACTTCCTATGAAAATCGCTATCAAGATTACATTAAAGTGATTGATACATTTAAAAATGATGTCTCATTCTTTACAGTGAATATTAGCTCCCCAAATACAGAAAATCTCCAAAACTTTCACGACGAAAATGAATTATCGATGTTATGTGATGCTTTCAATACATTTAAAGCTAAGAACAATATTAATGTACCTATCTTTTTAAAGTTAACGTCTGATATGGAATTAGATGGTTTTAAAAAAATCTTGCCTTCAATTACAGATACATTCGATGGGGTTATGTTGGCAAATACGACACGGCAACGTGATGGATTAAATTCAAAAAATAAAATACAAGAAGGTGGTTTGAGTGGCAGACCATTATTCGAAAGAAACTTACAACTAGTTAAATATGCCTATCAACAAACACAAGGTAATTTCTTAATTATTGGAACTGGTGGTATATTCAGTTCTGAAGATGCTATCAAAATGTTAAGAAACGGTGCGTCATTACTACAAATATACTCTTCATTAGTCATTGAAGGACCAGGTTTGACTAAGAAAATGAATAAAGAAATCGCGCATTATTTAACTCGACATGGTTATGCTAATGTAAGTGATATTATTGGTTTAGATGCATAAATTACAATTACGAAGTTGCTTTTAAATAATGAATAATTTAATAAATAACGTATAAAAGTTTAAGAACGCTATTATTCATTGGAGGTCCTATCATGGGTAAAAATAACAAAGCAGATACCGATGCTAAAAAAGATAGTAATAACAACCATAAACATCAAAATGATCATATAGATAGACAAGGTTTAAATGGTTATCAAAAAACTGATTTGGATCTTGAGATAGAACGAGAACTACAGGAAATGATGGAAAATGGAGAATCTAATAAAGAAACAAAAAGTAAGCATTTCAAAATCTTATCTTTCGTTTCAATGATTGTCATTGCAGTGATAGCCATCATACGATTCATACAAAAAACGATATAAATATACAAATGCCTACTCATATGAGTAGGCACATTTTATATTTTAAAATTGTTGTAAAAATGCTTGAGCATCTTTATTTATTTGTTTAAAATCTATACCTTGCTTCATCGCTGCAAATACACAGCCACAATAACATTGTCTAAAAATATTATAATCATTACACATTTCGATAGAACGTTCATACCCTTTATTCTTTTTAAAATCACTTGGTAAATATTTTACATTATATATATTTTGTACATCCATACCTAGTTCATTGATTAATTGGGCATTTTTCTTTGGAGAGAGTGTGATTGCACTACCAAAATAATCGTAACCATGTTCTAAAGCAGCTTTTGCAACAATTTCTAATCGCATCTCGAAACAAGCCGTACACCTTAGTCCACCTTCCGGCTCTTCAGTTAGACCTTTATCTTTTGCCATTTTCATAAATTTATGCGGTTCATATTCGGCTTCAATATACTTTACATTTGCACCTGTTTTATTATTAAAATCATTTACAAATTGTTCTTGAACTTTAGCACGTCTTAAATATTCACTTTTGGGATGTATATTAGGATTCGCAAAATAAATCGCTATATCCGCATATTGTGTTAAAAATTCTAACGTATATGTACTACAAGGTGCACAACAACTATGAAGTAAGATTTTTGGACGTTCTCCATCACGTTCCCATTGAGAAATTATCTTTCTTAATACTTTATCATAGTTGATTTTTTGATTTTTCATTTTAGCTAAAATTTGATTCGCTTCAATCACAATATGACCTCTCTTTCATCTACATAACACATTATTTAATAATATTATATATTACCGAATATATAAAGGAAATATTGAACGTACAAGACAATTCGACTTTAACTCTTAAAAAATTTAAAAAAGTGACCGAATTCGAATTGCGTGTATTGCCACATTTTAACAACAAGTCCTAAAAATAAAAATTTGTAACATAGCTACTTTAAAATTAGTCATCAATTCCCACTATAATAAAACACCTGAGACAATTATTTTTGCCTCAGGTTCTTGCATTAAATATTAATAACCAGATCCAACTTCTTCACCATCTTCGTCATATTCTGTAACATAACCGTCGTCAATGTCTACCGTGTACGATCCAGCTAAATCTCCATCTTTATCTAAGAATGAAAAGCCCCATTTACCATCACCGGTTTTTTCAGGTTCTTTATACGTATACGTATCAGTATCTAGTGTATGTCCTTCATATGACTCTACTTTATCAATTACATTTTCACGCGTTACTTCACCACTACTTGAATCGTTATCTGACTCGTCATCTGAATCATCATCGTATTTTTCATCTGATTTTTTATCGACATACTGATCAATAGCTTCTTCATCGAATTTGACTGTGACATCTGTTACACCACCATCTTTTTCGCTTGCACTTGCTACATTGACCGAATTCGATTTAAAAGTTTTTCCTTCATATGAACCTTCAGCGTGAACGATAACTTCTTCATCCGGATCATAAGGACCATATGTTTCTGATGAAAAACCATCTCCTATTTCTTTACCATTAGCATATATTTTTACATTATCTAATATATATCCGCCTTCAGTATCAACATTAAAACGTTTTTGTTTAAACGATTCATATGCAATACTATCACTTTCACTCATATCAATTGTAATAGCGCCTTTAAAATTTTTACCTTCCATGTCTTTTGATGCTTTTAAATTATAATCACCGATAGGAAATGTTCCTAATTCTTTATCGTCATCTTCTTCTACAGAAATATGATGTTTATCCCCGTTAAATTCATAAGTAATTTCACCACTATCACTTGAAACGAGCGTAATTGTTTTTTGAGGAACATTAAATTGATAGTTATCAAAAAAAACATATTTTTTTCCGTCTTTAGATATATTTAAAATATTATTACCATTTGCATCTACAGATAAATTGTTATAGTGATTATTTTTAATATCTTTGATGTTTTCTTCAACTTTGTCAGCAACATGCTTTAAATCATTTTCTGCTTTAATATACTTTAAGTACGCACGTGCTTCTTCTTCACTTAAACGATGATTGTTTGATGTTAATTGCTTAGATAACGATTTAGCATCGTCTTTTTTGATAGCATGTGCGATGTGAGTCGCTTGTTTTTCTGGTGACATTTGATTTTTAGCTATAGTAAAGATTACTACCAAAGCAATGATAATAGCTAACACTATAGTAATAATCAACCAAGTTTTTTTATTACTCTTATTGGAACGTGGTTGATGATGAGAATAGCGTTGTTCTGAATATTTATAATTAGTTCCATCATTTCTCACAGATGTACCACAATTTGTACATACCTTTACACCTTCTCGAAGAGGTTGACCACAATGACTGCAATATTTCATATTTTAATAAGTTCCTCCTTCAAATAAATCCCCTAGTTCTTCTATAAAATCACCAAATATTTGATGGAAAAATGCCTCACCAAAAATACGAATAAATAAGAACAAAATAATGATATAAATAATCACACCATAAAAGCTGGATATTCTTGTTTGATTACCTGTGCTATACTTCGCAATTAGATAAATACCAGAAGCAATAAATAATAATAATGACAGTAATGCTATACTTCCGCCAAAGCTGTATGATTCTACTAATGTTAAAATTACAGAAATAATTAAAATCGCTAACGAAACACTATTAATCAACACATAGTCTGATAATACTTTTTTAAAGGTAATAGGTTGTCTAACTACTAAACGTGTAAGTCCAAATATTGCACCTACTATGACAACCAAAAATAGAATAATACCGAAAATGATACTCGTTACCAAACTACCTCTTGTAGTACCGAAAATACCAATCTCAACTGGTATTACGGAAGCGAGTAAAATTGCTAATACAATAAAACCGATTATTAATAATGATAATAATAATTTAAAACTGAAAACATGATTAGTTTGAATGATTTTATCAGGTGCAGTAAATGCACTTTTAAAGAACCCTTTACTTTCATTTGTTACTTGTTTAGCTTGTTGACCTATTTGACTTTGTTGTTGATTGTGATTGTGTTGATTTTGAGGAATTTCTCGATGCTGAGGTCTTTGGTGGTATGTAGAGAGATTTGATTGTTGGGTATCATTATGTGACTGCTTAGATTGTAATGTTGAATCTGCTACGTCATTTTCATTTGATCTAGTCTCATCATGAGATGTTGAATCAACATTTTGATGAGTCGCTGCGTTGTTTTCTTTATTATTTGATGTTATGTTTTGTTCTTCATCATTCTTTTCAGCTTTTGTTATTTCACTTTCTGCATTTCTGACTGACTGTGGATGTCGACTTATTTTATGCCCACATTCACCACAGAATAAATCATCATCTTCTATTGGATTACCGCAATTCGGACAATGCATATAAAACCCTCCTACAATAAATATTTTGTAATCTTTTAAATTATATCATTTTATTTATATTGTTTTCTACAAAAATATAAAAATCTTATTTATTTAATCGGGTATAGTGAATTGTGGTATATAGATTCCATATAAAGGAGTATATATTTTCCGCCACTTTTTCAACTCATATATTCTCAAATTGACTTATAGTAATAGCATGACATTTTACTTCATTATTACTATTTAGACATTTATTTCAAAACAATATCATTGAAATATAAAAAAGAGTCTGGACATCCATTTACCTTGTGTCCAGACTCTTAATCATCCTCTTAGTAATTTATTGGTTCAATCATCATCTTATTTATAACTTTTCAGTTTTTTGATTTTAAAATCGATAATGAACCTATCAATTGAGAATGAATTCCATCTCATCTCTTATACATTTGATATCGTATTTTCTTTCTCATTTATCATTTCTATAATTTCATTATTTTCATTTAACACAGCTACTTTTGGTGAGTGATTTACCATTTCATCTTCATTTAATTGTGCATATGTCATAATAATAATGACGTCTCCAACTTCAACTAGTCTTGAAGCCGCGCCATTTAAACACATCTTTCCACTACCACGTTCTCCAGCAATGACATATGTTTCAAATCGAGCACCATTATTATTATTAACAATAGCAACCTTTTCATTGGGTAAAATATCAACCGCATCTAATATATTGGCATCTATTGTTATACTTCCAACGTAATTTAAATTAGATTCTGTAACTCTAGCCCTATGGATTTTTGAGTTCATAAATGTTCTAATCAATATAGTCATCTCCAATAATTATATTATCTATCAATCTTGCTTTAGAAAATTTAACTGCCAATGATATGAATATTCGTCCATGAATCTCTGATTGTTGTATAAGATTTGGATAACTATAAATACCCAAATCATCAATATGTCCACTAATATTTTTGTTTAAATACGCAGTGATTTGACTTATAATCTCATTGCTATCTCGTTCACCCGCTTCATACAAATTTTTTGCTAAGCGTAGACTTTGATATAAATGTTTTGCCTCTCTTCGTTCTTCAGAGGTCAAGTAAATATTTCTAGAGCTTTTGGCTAAACCATCTTTTTCTCTTACGATATCAATGCCAATAACGTGTACAGGAAGATTAAAGTCTTTAACCATTTTTTCAACAATAGCTAATTGTTGCGCATCCTTTTTCCCGAAATAGGCATAATCTGGTTGTACAATATTAAATAATTTGTTGACCACGGTCACAACACCTTCGAAGTGTCCAGGTCTTTGTGCTCCCTCTAATACTTGTGCCAAGTGTCCAACTTTGAGATGAACACCTAATTCTTCTGGATACATTTCATCTACACTTGGATGGAAAACATAGTCCACTTTTAACTTTTTTACTGCATCCACATCATCATCGAGTTGACGTGGATAAGCATCAAAATCCTCATTTGGTCCAAACTGCAAGGGATTCACAAATATACTAATAACCGTGAGATCATTTTCGTTTACAGATTGCTTCATCATGGTTAAATGACCATCATGTAAAGCTCCCATTGTCGGAACGAATCCTATTGTTTTACCTTCACGTTGATATTGTTTAACAATAGATTGCATTTCATTAATTTTTGTAATTACTTTAGTCATGTTGCTCTACCTCATCCATAATACGTTTTTTATAAGTATGCTTTTCAGAAGGAAACGCCCCGGCTTTAACCTCTTCATTATATTGCCTTAATCCATCAATACCGCTTGAAAAGTCTGCAAATTGTTTAACAAACTTAGCGTGTCGATCAACACCATAATTTAACATATCATGATAAACTAATACTTGCCCGTCAGTATCTTTACCTGCCCCTATACCTATAACTGGAATAGTGAGTTGCTGACTAATTTCTCGAGCTAAATCACTAGGTATGGCTTCTAAAACCAGTACTACTGCACCAGCAGTTTCCATAGCTTTAGCATCTTTGATAAGTTGCATAGCGGCTGTCTTTGTATCCCCTTGAAGTTTATACCCCATTACACCTACACTTTGAGGTGTAAGACCTAAGTGAGAAACAACAGGTATACCCATTTTAGTTGCTTTTTGAATAAATGATGTAAGATGAGCCCCTTCTACTTTGACAGCGTTAGCATTCGTGTTTTGATAAAGCTTAAGTGCATTTTTTAAATCTTCTTCATCACTTAAACCAACAGTCCCTATAGGCATATCAACAACTATAAATGTATCCGGAGCACCTCTTTTAACAGCCTTACCATGATGAATCATATCGTTCAATGTTACTTGAACAGTACTATCATATCCTAACACTGTCATTCCTAAAGAATCTCCTACTAAAATCATGTCAATTTCAGCTTGTTGTGCTTGCTTAGCACTAGGATAATCATAAGCTGTAACCATAGAAATCTTTTGCTGTGATGCCTTCATTTTGTTTAAATGATTTAAAGTTTTCAATTCATTTCACCCTCAATTTCCTTTATTATTAGCAATAGTATAATGAATCGTAAAAAGAAAGGAAAGAATAAAGTTATGACAATTGCCATTATAGGTTCAGGTGCAGTGGGTACAACGTTAGCTGTTGAATTAAAAAAAGTTCTACCAGATACGGAACTCATCGGCCGGCAAGATAAATTAATGACCTATTTCCCAGAAAATACTTCAAATGGATGTCATATTAAAGTGACTTCATTTAATCATATTAATCATACTTTTGATGTCATTATCATAGCTGTTAAAACACATCAATTGGATGACGTCATTAAACAATTACCTAAAATCACTCATGATAATTCGCTCATTATCTTAGCACAAAATGGCTATGGACAGCTTAATAAACTTCCATATCAACATGTCTTTCAAGCAGTCGTCTATATTAGCGGACAAAAAGTCAACAACAAGGTTCAACATTTCAGAGATTACCAACTATGTATTCAAGATAGCACACTAACTCGTCAATTCAAGCAAATGGTTCGTCCTTCCAAAATAGAGGTGGTTTTACAAGAAAATATTGAAAAAAGCATTTGGTATAAATTATTAGTGAATTTAGGTATAAATACCATCACTGCTATTGGACATCAACCAGCTAAAATTTTAAAATCTCCTCATATTGAGTCGTTATGTCGTCGTATATTAGTTGATGGTCTTAAAGTTGCTAGAGCTGAACAAATTAACTTTGAAGATCATATCATTGATGATATTTTAAATATCTATAATGGTTATCCAGACGAAATGGGAACAAGTATGTATTACGATGTCATTAACAAGCATCCTCTTGAAGTCGAGGCCATACAGGGTTATATATATAAATGTGCAAAAAAACATCATTTAGAAACACCCTATCTAGATATGGCTTATACATTTTTATACGCTTATCACCTCGAATACACCCAACCAGATTGATATCTTAGGTGAATCATTCATTAAAGAATATGACTTTTTCTCAAAGAAATATCTTTATTCTACAAATAAACAGCCTCATATTTGAAATGCGTTTACTTTATAAATTCTAACCATCATAAACATACAACAAAGCCTAGAACACAAATTCATGTCCTAGGCTTTATTAACGTACAGACAATCTATACTTGAATTAAAGATGTTGTTTATATCAAACTTTTTCAATTGTAGTATAAGAACCCCCAACATAGAGAAGTTCATTCAGAAATTCTCTATGTTGGGGTTCGCATTACCAGGATAAGACAATATATTCAATACATATTTTATCCTATCCCTCATCTATTTAGTATACAAATCATCGTAGTCTATAATGTTTGGAGTTAAGGTACATCTAGCTAACAATTATTCAGCTTCTCTGATTTCATCAGCTATATCTTTATAGTCAATATCAGCATCAGTAAATGATTTAGCATCTACTGGGAAGTGTTGTTCAAATGTTTCAAAGTTTTGTATTTCAACAGTCACATCATCCACTTCAAAGTCTAAAATATGACCACCGAAATCACGATCATCATTTGCAAAGTGAATATGGAAACCTGCAGAACCAATACCATGGAATAATTCTGGAGTGAAGAAACCTACGATTGAACCTTTGATATTTTCACGTGTTTCTTCAGGTTGTCTACGAGCTGAATCAATTAAACGTGTGTATGGAGGTTCTTGACCAGGCATCATACGTACATGCATTTTTTTAAACGTTCCTGAAATTTTAACTGCTGAGAACATATTTTCACTTGTCATTTGTTTTTTAACTTCATCGAATACTTCTTCTTGATTTTTATTAGAAGTTTTAAAACTTGAGTCTGCTTTGAATTTTGTAACTGTAGCATATGGTGTCATTTCGTCGCCTGTCAATTCTATAAACTCTTTATGTTCATTTGCATGATAAGCTTTACCATCAACAAAAATTACTTCTCCATCAGAACCTGTAAGCGTAGCAATACCTAAATCACCATGTTCTAATAAGTCATTAATTGAAGCAGTTCCTTCTAATAAACCTGCCATTAAAGTTCCTAATGTTCCGTGTTGATACAATACATTAGTCATTCATAATCACTCCTATTAATATTCATTACTTGAAGAAACGCATTCTAAGGTAGCCTTTCAACCTTAGAGTGCGTTCTATTAAAATTCAACTTAGTATCATTGGTTAATATATTAATTTAAAGCATTTGGTAACATGTTTGTAGATAATTTAACATTATCTGCATAATTAACTGGGATATCAATTAATACTGGACCATCAGTTTCGTAACCCTCTTTAAGTGCCGCCTCTAATTCTTCTTGATTAGTGACACGTAATCCTTTAGCGCCAAATGATTCTGCATATTTTACATAATCAACTGGTCCAAATTCTACACCTGCAGAGCGTTTATATTTCATTTCTTCTTGGAATTCAACCATGTTATAACGACCATCATTCCAAATTAATTGAATGATATTTAAGTTTTTACGTACTGCAGTTTCTAATTCTTGTCCTGAGAATAGGAAACCACCGTCTCCAGCTACAGAAACAACTTGTGTATTTGGACGTACAAGTGCAGCTGAAATAGCCCATGGAAGTGCAACACCTAAAGTTTGCATACCGTTACTGAATAGTAAATGTCTAGGATTGTAACTTCTGTATTTACGAGCCATCCAAATGTAATGGCTTCCCACATCTACAGTTACAGTAGTATCATCAGTTAAAACTTTTTGCATTGTTTCAATGATTTCAACTGGGTGCATCACACCTTCTTTGTGAGTTGCTTTAATTCCAGTTGCTTCTATGATTTCGCCTCTTAATTTTTCAAGTTCATCTAAATGATTTTGATTAATAAATGGTTCATTTACATGTTCAGAAATCATATCAATTGTACCTGCAATGTTTCCGATTAACTCTTTAACTGGTTGCATGTAATTTGTGATTTCAGCATGTTCTTCGTCGACATTGATGATTTTAGTATCTAATTCTTTATTCCAGTTACTTGCTTCATATTCAATAGGGTCATAACCGATTGTGATAACTAAATCACTTTTTCTAAGTAATTCGTCACCGACTTGGTTTCTAAATAAACCAACACGACCGAAGAAGTGATTTTCTAATTCGCGACTAATTACACCGGCACCTTGGAATGTTTCAACAACAGGTAAGTTTGTTTTTTGAACTAAACGGCGAATAGCTTCTGTTTCAGCTTGGCTTGAACTTCTCATTCCAGCTAATAATACTGGGAATTTAGAATTTTTAATAGCCTCAATCACTTCATTGATTTCTTGTTCTGAAGGTACACCAAGATGTGGTTTTTGACATAATGAAATTGCATCAGCTTTGACAGGTGATGAAATAACATCTTGTGGAATACTGATAAAGCTCGCTCCATTTTTACCTGAAGTGGCTGTACGCATTGCATTCGTAATAACCTCTGATAGTGATTCTGGATCTTGTACTTCTGCACTATATTTAGTTGAGGATCTAAGTAATGATGCATTATCAATACTTTGATGTGTTAAACGTAATAAGTCATTTCTTTTAACTTGACCACCGATAGCTAATACAGGGTCACCTTCAGAAGTTGCAGTTAATAAACCAGTAGTTAAGTTACTTACCCCTGGGCCACTTGTAGTAATAGCCACACCTGGTTTTCCTGTTAAACGACCAATACCTTGTGCAATCATCGCTGCATTTTGTTCATGACGCGTAACGACTAATTCAAGATCGTCATCCTCTAGTGCATTAAATAAGTAGTCGATTTTTGCACCTGGAATACCAAATACATACTCAACTCCATTATTTTTTAAAGTATCAATTACCATTTGTGCTGCAGAATATTGTTTTTCCGCCATTTATATTCATTTCCTTTCAAAAATTAAGTTCATTCAAAACATCTTCGTCATTCTTATAAGTTTTAAACTAAATGTTTTATAGAATCATAAGTGTCTTCTAAAGTTTTCACTGATTTTTCTAGTAATTGTAGTTCGTTATCATTTAATGGTGTTTCATAAATTTTAACTGCACCATTTTGATTGATAAGTGTTGGTAAGCCAAGATAAACATCTTTAAATCCATATTGACCATTAAGTTGACTAGAAACTGTCAAAATACTATTTTCATTATTTAATAAAGCTTTAGAAATACGTAATAGTGCTAGAGCTATACCATAATACGTAGATCCTTTAGCTTGAATGATGTCGTAAGCAGCATCTCTTGTATTAATATAAATTTCATTCGCTTTAGCATCGCTACCAGTTTCTTCTTTCAATGTATCATACACTGAAATACCTCCAACGTTTGCTTGAGACCAAACTGCAAGTTCAGAGTCACCATGTTCACCTATAATGCTAGCGTGAACACTACTTGCAGTAACACCTAATTCTTTACTTATTAAATATCTGAATCTTGCACTATCAAGCACTGTACCAGAACCAATAACACGTTCAGCTGGTAAACCTGTAACTTCTTTAACATAACGTGTTAAAATATCAACTGGGTTTGCAGCAATTAAGAAGAACCCATCAAAGCCACTATCCATGACACTAGTTACGATACTTTTCATGATTTTAGTATTTTTCTCAACAAGTTGTAAACGAGTTTCACCCGGTTTTTGAGGTGCACCTGCTGTAATAACAACTAAATCTGCATCTTTACAATCTTCATATTCTCCAGCTTTTACAGTCACTGGTGAAGAACTGTAAAGTGCACCATGGTTTAAATCTTTAACGTCTGCTTCCACTTTATCTTTTGCAATATCAATAATTACAAATTCATCTGCAATTCCTTGAGTCACCATAGCAAATGCATAACTTGAACCTACGGAACCGTCTCCTACTAGAACAACTTTTTTCCCAAATTTTTTCATTTTAACGAACTCCTTCATAATAAAGTTACACAAATAACTGTGTTAGCTTATTTGTATAATATTTCTATTAAAATAACTAGAATTTTACTTCAGTTCAGATATAAAAAATTCATTTTAATGACAATTTTTCAACACTTTTCTGAAGTAATCAACTCAGCGACTAACTTTATTACGTTTATTATTATAGTACGTGACAAAGTATTAATAAAATACATAATAACGATGTTAACCATTCATAAAAGGAATAGGTTTCCTATAGAAAAATGTAATACTTTGTTTGTTCATATATGAAATAAACGAATGTGAGTTAATCGCGGTCTTTTTTCGACAATAAAGACATCAATTCAATACCTTTATTAAAAGATTACCTACTAGGCCATACCCACCTCTATGTATAAACTAACAATTAAATACAATGAATTCCAAATATTTATCAATAAGTATAACGTCAAAGCATCGAAAAATCGTAATTGATTAAAATATCTACCGTCGCATACCTTTTTCAAGAATTTATAATATAAAAGTTTAACATCGGCACATTTTAAAACTAAGCCATCAACTTCCAATACACAAAACACCTGAGACAAATATCAATGTCTCAGGCTCAGTTATTTAAGTATAAACACCTACTTGAAAAGCACACTTCAATTTATGTACTAGTCATTTTAATATTTAAATAGTGGAGCAAGAACTATTAGTGTACCTTAATGAATTTTAAGTGCATATGTACAATACATTAAAAATGTGTTCGTGCCTCTAACATATCTTTGGCGTTATTAAAAATAGACAAGTTGTTATATCGACTTTGATATAAAATCCTTTACTAAGTATTAACCTATGTTGGTTTCATCTCAGAAATAAATTCGATCCATTTGCGAGTTACATGATTGAGATAAGCATCTTTTCGCCATATCACGCCAAGATGCCATGATAATTCAACATTCTCTAATTGAATGGACGTTACGTTATTCCCCATTAAATTAACTAAACTTTCTGGAACGATACTTATTCCAATTCCTTGTTGAATCATGTTAGCGATAAAGCTAATTTGAGAAATATTAGCAACAGTTTTAGGGTAATAGCCTAGCCTTTTACAATTCTCTATAATTTGATCTTTTAAATAATAATCATCATGAAATAAAACAAACTCTTCATCTTTCAAATCTGCCATGTCTACTTTATTTAAATGTGCTAAGTGGTGGTCATTACTTACTACTAATAGTAATTCCTCGTTATACAAAGAAGTTGAATGAAATTCACTGTGATCTACAGGTAGTGTAGTAATACCAATATCCACATCATCATTAGATGTTAAGTTCTCAACAATTTTACCACCACCCTCAATCACTTCATATGTCACATTAGGATAGAGTCTGTGAAACTGATTCAATGCATTTGTAAACATTTGAACATTCATCATTGGTGATAATCCTATTTTAATATGACCTTTTTGAACGTTCACAATGTCATTCATTTCTAAAGATAATTTCTCGAATAAAGCTAAAAATTCTAAACTATTATCATAAAATGTTTGACCTATATCTGTTAGTTTTATTTGTTTTTGTGACCGGTCAAACAATGTAATATCATATTCATTTTCAATATTTTTAATCGCTTTGCTAATCGTTGACTGCGCAATGTATAAGTGTTCAGATGCTTGCGTCATACCACCTTGTCGTACAACTTCTACGAAATATTTAATTTGTTTAATTTCCATTTATATTCATCCTTAATTATCAACATTTGATTGATAGATATTTCTTCACATAGAACCATCGTTTGATATCTAGCATTTTTTCATCGACATAACTTCTTCAATTATTCATTTACACTAACACTGATTAAACAATAAATCCTTGTATATATTTGTTTCAATTGACTAATACCGATTATTTTTCATCAGTATCACGATGCTCTCTTTTACGATAACATGTTTTACAAATATAGTTACTTTACTAATTTATAAATCATGTGAAGAAATACATGACAAATACCATAATTTAAAACTCCTGTGATATTAACATTCAATTTATATCTTTTTTGTCCCTATTGAAATTTAACTATATTAACTTAATCACTGTGAAAATAATTTTTATTAATTTTTCAGAATTTTTAGACAAAATATTTATCTTCTGTGCTATTATATTAATTATCAGAATCAGCCAACTCATTTATCTACATGTAGATGATTTTTAATACGTATTGTTAAGGAATGTTTGCTGACTCATGTTAATAGTAAGTTGATGTTATGGAGGTTTGTTATGGGAAGTTTTTTTAATCGGATGACTCGGAAAGAGAATCCTACTATTTATCAAAATAAAGATGGGCATCTTAAACGCACGCTACGTGTACGCGACTTTCTTGCACTAGGTGTTGGTACAATTGTTTCTACATCTATCTTCACTTTACCAGGTGTTGTCGCAGCTGAGCATGCCGGACCTGCTGTTTCGTTGTCATTCTTATTAGCTGCTATTGTGGCAGGTCTTGTAGCTTTTACTTATGCAGAAATGGCATCTACAATGCCTTTTGCAGGATCAGCTTATTCATGGATTAATGTACTTTTTGGTGAATTATTCGGATGGGTTGCCGGTTGGGCGCTTTTAGCAGAATACTTTATTGCTGTTGCTTTCGTTGCTTCCGGCTTTTCTGCTAACTTAAGAGGTCTTATTGCACCATTAGGTATTTCTTTACCTAAATCATTATCTAATCCATTTGGAAGTAACGGTGGTGTCATTGATATCATTGCTGCTGTAGTGATTATTTTAACTGCATTACTATTATCACGCGGAATGAACGAAGCTGCTCGTATGGAAAATATATTGGTTATTCTAAAGGTGTTAGCCATCATTTTATTTGTGATTGTAGGGCTCACTGCGATAAATTTCAGTAACTATATACCATTTATTCCAGAACATAAGGTTACTGAAACTGGTGACTTTGGAGGTTGGCAAGGTATTTATGCTGGAGTTTCAATGATTTTCTTAGCTTATATTGGTTTTGACTCTATTGCTGCTAATTCAGCTGAAGCGATTAATCCACAGAAGACAATGCCTAGAGGAATCTTAGGATCACTCATAGTAGCTATTGTATTGTTTGTTGCCGTAGCACTTGTTCTTGTTGGCATGTTCCACTACTCTCAATATGCTGATAATGCAGAGCCAGTAGGTTGGGCATTACGAGAAAGTGGTCATGGTATTATTGCTGCAATTGTTCAAGCAATTTCTGTTATCGGTATGTTCACTGCATTAATCGGTATGATGCTTGCAGGTTCACGTCTATTATATTCATTTGGACGAGATGGTTTACTCCCTTCTTGGTTAAGTCAATTAAATCACAAACATTTACCTAATCGAGCACTTTTCTTACTTACAATCATTGGTGTAGTTATCGGATCAATGTTCCCGTTTGCTTTCTTAGCACAATTGATTTCCGCAGGTACCCTTGTTGCATTCATGTTTGTGTCACTAGCCATGTATCGATTAAGAAAACGCGAAGGGAAAGATTTACCTAAGCCAGAATTTAAATTACCTTTATATCCTATTTTGCCTGCAATTACATTTATATTAGTATTGCTAGTATTTTGGGGATTAAGTTTTGAAGCTAAATTGTATACACTGATATGGTTTATTGTAGGTATAATTATTTATTTAATTTATGGAATTAGACATTCCAAAAAGAATGATGAAGAAGCGTATCAAGTACCTAGAGAATAAATGAAAGACCCATAGATTAAATTAAAATATAGGGAGTAGGACAACGAACTCGTTATGAATTCTGTCCCACTCCCTATATTAATATTGTTATTTAGTGTCGAGGCTTTGCTATTCATCTACTTTTTTCTTACCAACCTTGACCACTAATGTCATATTGATTTAATTCTCCTCTTTCCAACTTTTCAAGCGCCTGTTCTATTGTATCTAATGCTTTATCAAGTTGCTTATAGGTAATCACAAGTGGTGGTTGAAATCTTAAAACATTACCCGCAACTGCTATGATAATCACACCATTTTCAAAGCAGTAATTACATATCTTTAATGCTGCTTCAGAATCTCTAGTTTTCTCAATTTTATTTGATACTATGTCTATTCCAATTGATAATCCAATACCTCGAACATCACCTACATATTGGTAACGTTCTATCCATGAGTCTATTCTTTTTCTAACGTAACTCCCTTTTTTCCATGAAGCATTTAGTAAATCTTCATCTTCAATCATCTTTATCGTTGCTAAGGCTGCCTCACAACTTACAGGATTTGCACCAGTTGTAAATAAATGTGCAGGTGCTTCAAGACTTTCCATGATTTCTTTACGACCTACAATCGCTGACATTGGTAAACCTCCAGCTAATGACTTTCCAAATGTCATTAAATCTGGAGTGAAATGATAATGTTCTACGGAACTCCACTTTCCTGTACGACCTAATCCTTGTTGGATATCATCAACTGCAATAAGAATATTGTGAGCGTGGCAAAGCTCTTGTAATGCTTCAAAATAACCTGGTACAGGTTCAAGTAAACCACCGTCACCTTGAATTGTTTCAACCACAATACATGCCACTTCCTCCGCAGGGACGTATTTTGCAAACATTTCTTTTAAAGGCGCTAAATATTCCTCAACCGTGTTAGGTTTAGCTTGTTCAAACATCCCCCTATACTTATCGGGAAAAGGTATATGGTAAAATCCATTAAGTAATGGTCCATAATGCTTACGCATATTCAAACTAATTGAAGACATCGATAATGAACCAAATGTTGAACCATGGTATGCATTGGTAAAACTTATGATGTATGGACGTCCTGTATACGCACGTGCAAACTTTATAATCCCATCATTAGCATCAGAGCCACTTAATCCGAAAGTAACTCTCTTCTCATAATTTCCAGGAGCAATGTCACATAATTTTTTTGATAATCGCACTAACGGTTCATGATACATATATGCCGGTGTATAATGAATGAATTTCTCAGTTTGGTTCTTAATTGCTTCAACTACTGGCTTCGGAGCGTGACCCACATTTTGTGAACTTGCACTTGCTAATAAATCAATATAAGACTTACCCTCTATATCGATTAACGTGGCTCCATAACCATGATCAATAACTAGAGGATAATATTTAATCCGTCCAGAATGTGCAAAATAACGTTCATCTTCATCTATCAAATGACTAACTTTACTCATTGAGTTCCCTCCCAATAATGACTCTTTTTAATATAGCTATCTACATTTGAAGCTATAAAACTATCAACTGCTATCGTTTTAAAATAAATCAATACTAATAGGATAGTAATCAATATACTAACAATTTTCAGATTTGTAAATATTTTCTGATAATTAAAAATATTTTCGTTACGAATCTTTTGTGATAAAGAAATATATGTCCTTGAGGCTTAGAAGATATGTTTAAAGGGAATATATGTCCTTGAGGCTTAGAAGATATGCTTAAAGGGAATATAGAATAAAATATTTTACGGAGGATATTAATATGAATGGGTTAAAAATATTTTATCATTTATTATACGCAACCACGATTAGCGTGCTATTACTTATTTTAACTATATTAATGGATGTGTTACTACAACACACACACTTAACTCAGTTATTACTCAATATTGATTTTTTAATCAACCCTGATGAAGTGCCAACAATTATCGAAGTACTGATTCATTTAAGTATCGGAATATTGATTTATATGACCTTTTTAATTATGTATCATTATTCAAAATTCTTGTATCGTCTAGCATACTTACCTTTAGTATTAATATTTGCTTTGATGTATCCACTTCTCATTTTTCTTGCGCAACGCTCAATTTTTTCCTTTAGTTGGAACGAATTTGCATGGTGGTTAGTTGCACATCTTTTTTTCATCCTTTTAATGGCGAGTTGTCTACCTATCATTTCGAAAAAAACTTTATGATTTTAAAACTCATATCTCAATGTCTTTTACATATTATAAAATAAATATTGGCAGTAGAAACATCATAGATAATTAGACTATGATATCTCTACTGCCCTATTAGTTATTCTGGCTCTCCATCTTCATCATACTTCGTTACTTCTCCATCTTTATCGATAATATAAGATCCTTCTAAATGACCTTCTTTATCTGTAAATGAGAACCCCCAACTACCATCACTATCTTTTTCTGGTTCTTTGTAAATATATGTGTCTGTATCTAATTGATGCCCTTCGTAGTCTTCAACTATATCGATAACATTACTTCGTGTCACCGTTACTTCATCAGAACTGCTTGATTGATTTTCCGATTCAGAAGTATCGTCTTCATCTTTTAAATTATCACCAACTGAAAATTGAGTCCTCATCATCTGACTTATCTTATTGATTTCACTTTCACTTGCGTTGTATAACTTAACTGTACGAGCATCATCTATAATGCGCTGAGATTCTCTTTTAGAGTAATCAGCGTCACGCCAACTCCCTTGAAAATGTGATGGTACATTATATATTGTAATTGTGCCATCTCCATTATTTTTATAATAAACTGAACCTGCTGCAGTAACACTTGCTGTTAACAATTCTGTTCCTTCAGGTAGTTTAGCTGATTCGTCTGGGTGATAGGGATCTAAAACTTTATTAGAAATATTTTGATGTACAATTTCTAAATCGTCAAAAGGAAGGTCACTATCACCTCTATAGCTATCTAAAGCAGTTAACCAAACTTGAGCATAGTATTTATTCGAATGGGTATCTTGTTGTGTGTCTTGCTGATTACCTCCTATTTGATTTCTACTTGTACTTGATTTTGAATCTCTGTTATTTTTATCCCCTGATTGTTGATCATCATTTATCGTTGAGCTTCCTTTATTATCACTATCTCCAAGACCACAACCGGCTAATATTAATACTGTAAACGCACATATCACTGCTAATTTCTTCAATTCAAATACTCCCCTACATTCTAATCTATTTAACACAACAAAATAAACCGCTTTATAAAATAATTATAAACTAACTATTTTTAAAAATGTACAACAATTTAACAGATTATTAAAACTTCGCTATTTACTAAGCAATACTTGACGTCTTTTTTACTGCTGTATCATCAGCAATGATTTATAATTATTAAGATTTTTAACGTATCTTAAAATTTGTATTTGAATTCTTTTAAACCACTATTATCTCGCTATCAAGGTGCTAAACTATAATCGTAAAGTAATTTAAATACATCATATATCATCAATTCGAAATGGGGTTATCAATGTGAAAAAGATTTCTCTAATTGCAACGACTGTATTAACAGGATTATTATTATTTCCAAGTGTCAATGACACAACGACACATGCAGCCGAAGTAACATCTCATGATGCACAAGCTGTAGCAATTCAAGCTATGAAAAATAGTGGTGGCAATCCGGACTTACAAAATTTCAAAAAAGTTAAGGATGAAGGGGATTATTTCACAATTGATATCAATAATAAATCTGGTGCAGGTGTCGGTACTTATAAAGTATACAAAAATGGTGTGGTGCTATATAAAAGTGGAGATTATGGAGAATATAGTCAACTCAATACACCACAATGCTATGTTGCACAAGATATTGCTACAACATCTTCACAAGTAAAACAACACTCTACTCAACAGACACAAGCAGTGGATAGCACACGTGAACTCAATTCATATTACGTAGGTCAAGTTCAATCTTCTGACTTACCACAACAAAGCTCATCTGATACGCTACCGAATACTGGTATGAAAGATAAAAATTTCAATACAAATGGTATAATAAGTCTATTTTTACTCACTGCTGGTTTCATTGCACTTTACCATCAACCTTTACGTAAAATGACATAGTTCTTTGAATATCATTTTGGGATAGTATGATGTTGCACCACGATGATGTCTGAATTCAGTCTTAGGAATTGTTTCTACAAAATCATTTGTGGGGATAAGAACTGAAGTATCCTTTGGTAAAGTAAGTTGAGTCATATTATAATCTTTATATATTAGGCACCTCGTTAATTTAGTTTAGTGGTATTTATTAATTTATACGAAAGGGCCTTATTTTTTTAGTATTTCAATGTAAAATGACATATAAACACAAAGTATTTTGGCGATACTCTTGAGGGAACAGGACAAGCTGAAGACTACAAGATGAAGCTGTCCCCTAAGAAAGCGAGCCAACAATACGTAGTATTGTAAATAAAGAAGCCAGTAAATGAATTTATAAAAAACTCATTTACTGGTTATTTTGCTAGAAATTATGTGCCAATCTCTCCTTTTAATTTCAATATTTGTAAAATAAATAGTTAAGTAACTAAAAGTATAACTAAACTATAGTTTGTAAAATATTTTAAACACACTCTCCTACCAATAACATAAATATTGAAACAAGCTTGATAATAGCGCATTTTAATCCACTATCGACTACCCATATGTAAAAATCCTTGAGTCAATGACTTAAGTTTCATATTAATCGAACATGAACGAATCCCCAATTCTTTTACAAAATTTTGAAGAATATATCACTTTTTCAATAACGTTGAATAGAATTTAACTACCTGGGTAAACATCATAATGTAATTGCTAAAACTAACGTAATCTATACGTTTTTATAAATAAAAGGAGGACATCATAATGAAATATATTGTGGTAGGTACATCTCATTCAGGATATGAAGTAATCCAAACATTGCTTAAAGAAGATGAAAATGCTGATATTCAAGTTTTTGAAAGTGCAGATCAACCGTCCTTTTTATCTTGTGGTATTCAAAGTTATCTTGAAGACATCTCATCATCACTAGATGATTTACATTACGCATCCGTTGACTCTTATAAGGCACAAGGTGTAAACATTCATACGAATAGCACAGTCACAGATTTAGATACTGACAATAAGACTGTTACAGTTGAACACCAAGGTCAAACATCAACTTATTCTTATGATAAATTGTTCCTAAGTCCCGGCGGTAAACCTGTTACACCTCCAGTCGATGGAATTGAAAAATATAAACATGTATTATTTATGCGTGGACGCGATTGGGCAAATCAAATTAAAGAACGCATGAAAGATGCCAAAAAGGCTGTTGTAGTCGGAGGTGGCTATATAGGTATTGAAGCTGCTGAAGCTTTTGCTAAAGCAGGCATAGATACTACAATCGTAGATGTCGCTGATCGTATATTAAACACTTACTTAGATAAAGAGTTTACAGACGTATTAGAAACAAATGCACAGCAACACGGTCTTCATTTTAAAGGTGGCGAAACAGTACAATCACTTTCAGGAAATCAAAATGGCGAAGTAACTACTGTAGTTACCGACAAAAATGAATATGACGCAGATACTGTCTTATTTGCTGTAGGTGTCGAACCGGCTACCGAGTGGCTAAAAGATAAAATAGATTTAGGTAAAAAAGGAATTATAAACATTAATCACCAACAACAAACATCTGCTAAAGATGTCTATGCAGGTGGCGATGCGACATTAGTTCCTTTTGCACCAGTATCTGAGGATCGTTATATTGCATTAGCAACAAATTCAAGACGTCAAGGCGTTGTCGCAGCAAAAAACATGTTGGGTAAAGAAATGACAATGCCACGCGTTTCTGGTACTTCAGGTTTACAGTTATTTGATTATAAATTTGGACAGACTGGCATTCATGGTACAGAAATCGATAATTATGATGGCAATTTAGGTCAAACATACGTAGAAGAATTGATTCGTCCTCAATTTATGCAAGATGATACGAAAATTCATATGAAAATTATTTATGATAAAGACACTCACCGTATACTTGGTGGTCAAGTCATGTCAAAAGAAGATATTACTGCTTCTATTAATACAATTTCAGTAGTAATATCTGCTGGATTCACACTTGAACAGCTCGCTGTCCAAGATTTCTTCTTCCAACCTGATTATGATAGACCATGGCATTATCTTAATGTTTTAGCTCAACAAGCATTAGGAGATACATTTGGTAGCGATAAGATGTTATTCTAAATCTCTTAATCTGATATAGGAAAAAGTACTTATAAGCCAAGGTTATCTAACGTTGTCCTAGGTTGATTTAACCTTTATCAGTTGATAGTTAAATGCAAATACCAGTTAAACTTTTTGAATTCTATTCGTCGGTGTTTCTGACGATATGATGCATTTAAGGAAAATCATTGTTATGATTTATTTACATTTTACACATCTAAATCATAGTTAATTACAACAATTATGTGATTTTTCATCATTTTTAAGTAGAAAAACTTGAGATAAAAAGTAATTTTTATCATACTGTATATGAAAGTTATATTAAGGAGTGGAAAGTATGAATAAAGAACAATTAGAAAAAATGACTCATGGTAAAGGATTCATTGCTGCATTAGACCAAAGTGGTGGTAGTACACCTAAAGCACTTAAAGAATATGGTGTGAATGAAGACCAATACAGTAATGAAGACGAAATGTTCCAACTTGTTCACGATATGCGTACACGTGTTGTAACTTCACCTTCATTTTCACCTGATAAAATTTTAGGTGCGATTTTATTCGAACAAACTATGGATCGCGAAGTTGAAGGTAAATACACTGGAGACTATTTAGCGGATAAAGGCGTTGTTCCTTTCTTAAAAGTCGACAAAGGTCTTGCTGAAGAGAAAAATGGCGTGCAATTAATGAAACCAATTGATGATTTAGATGAAACTTTAGATCGTGCAAATGAACGTCATATCTTCGGTACTAAAATGCGTTCTAACATCCTTGAACTTAATGAACAAGGAATCAAAGATGTTGTTGAACAACAATTTGAATTCGCTAAAAAAATCATCGCTAAAGGTTTAGTACCTATTATCGAACCAGAAGTTAATATTAACGCTAAAGATAAATCTGAAATTGAGAAAGTTTTAAAAGCTGAAATCAAAAAAGGTTTAGATTCATTAAACGATGATCAATTAGTTATGCTAAAATTAACTATTCCTACTGAAGCTAACTTATATAAAGAATTAGCTGACCACCCTAATGTTGTACGTGTAGTAGTATTATCAGGTGGTTACAGCCGAGATGAAGCTAACAAATTGTTAAAAGATAACGATGAATTAATTGCAAGCTTCTCACGTGCATTAGCAAGTGACTTACGTGCTAGCCAATCACAAGAAGAATTCGATAAAGCATTAGGCGATGCTGTAGATTCAATCTATGATGCGTCAGTAAATAAAAACTAATTATTTATCAGTTCATAACGAACAATGTTTTCTCTAAACAACATCACATTGTCTAGAGAAATATTAAAACCGTGTGGTAGATTAATCTGACCACACGGTTTTTTTATACTTTACACACATTTTGTCCTTTGATTATTCATCGAATGACATACTACTTTCGATAATTTTTTTAAATACACCAAGTTGATAAGATGAAAAATCGTTTTGAGCACTTAAGAATGGCGCTGATGCAACTTCAACGTATTTATGATTATCGTCACTATCTAATTCCGTTGGTGAAAATAGATAATAAGCTAATATGGCTGAGGAAATATCATTCTCTTCATCAGAGTCACTGCCTAATATTGAAACTTGAGTGTATGGTTTCCCTTTATATTTCGTCTGTAAAATACCATATGATGTCGCTTTAGGATTTTTCAAACGCGTTAAATCTTCCAATGTCTTAACTTCTTCTAAGTCTTTAGCTTTAACCATTTTCTTTTTATCTAAAGCAAAAAATCCAGGTTGAATATTTGTAGCTACTAATTTACCTTCTTTAAATGTTGCAAGTATTTGAGCGTAGGACATAGGTTGCTTATTTTTACCTGTTTTTTTACCATCTGGATCTACATACATATAATTGATATGCTTAATATTTTTTTCCTTACTTTTCATTCGTTTAATCTCTACACCTTTTTTATCTTTAAAGAACTTATTAACTTCTTCAATGGATGATCCTTTAGATTCTTTTGAGTATTTATAATCTGCAAGTGTTACCTTATCCACTAATTTTTTATAGTCTTCCCAGCCTTGCAATCCCGTTTTGTTTGTAAAACCTTTTTCTGTAATAAGTGCATCGATTTCATTAAGAACTGGCTTTTGTTTAAGATCCTTAGCTTCTTCTTCTAGTTCTTTATATTCATCCTCTTTTGTATATTCAGTCGCCACGTCCGTTTTTTTCTCCGAGCTTTTTGATGATGACTTTTCATTAGAAGATTGATCTGAATCATTGCTATTTGAACATCCCACAAGAGCAATTGACATCACAATTAATAAAATTCCCAAAAATTTTTTCATATTCTATCTCCTTTTAATTTTTATATACAGAGAAATAACAATTAAATATTCATTATTTTTAAATTGCTATTTATAACTTTATAATACACTATTTAAGGTTTTGGATATATAGTTACCTATACATATTTTTATTTATTAATTTTAAAAAACGAATTTTCATTAATTATCTATCAATTAAAGAAAAGATATGAAATATACTTTGTATTGAATTTTTTCGCTGCCTTATCAAAAGATATGATAGTTCACAATCTTGATTTAAATCCCTTTCATCTGCAAATTAACCATCGACTGTTAATATATAAAAATGCCTGAGACACTCATTGTCTCAGGCATTTAAAATATTAAATACAGCAACTTTACCTAATAAGGATTAATAGATAACGCTATATATTTTTATTTTGCTTTATTATAGAATCCTAATTCAAGATCTTTAGATGTTTGTTTACGTATTTTTCTCATTAATTGAACATCATCAATAAGTGATTCACCATATGAAGGAATCATTTTCTTGATTTTAGGTTCCCAGTCTTTCGCATATTCAGGGAAGTTTTTCTCTAAAACTTCTAGTGCTACTGATACTGAAGTTGATGCTCCTGGTGATTCGCCTAGTAATGCAATAACTGAGTGGTCTTCAGAATTAACCACTTCAGTACCAAATTGGATAAATCCTTTACCATTCTCTTCAGTATCTTTAATAACTTGTACACGTTTACCAGCTGTGTAAACTTGCCAATCTTCATCACGTGCTTCAGGATAGAACGTACGTAAATGGTTCATACAACCTTCTTTTGTCATAATGACTTGGTCAAATGAATACTTAATTAATGGTAAGTTTTTAACTGCAGAAGCAAGTAAAGTCGTAATGTTATATGGTTTAATTGATTTGAATAAATCCAAGTTAGAACCATGTTTTAGGAACTTAGGCCCCACGTTTGCAAATGGCCCAAATAATAATGTTCTTTCACCATCAATGTAACGTGTATCTAAGTGAGGTACTGTCATTGGTGGTGTACCAGGTGGTTCTTTACCATAAACTTTGGCATCGTGCTGTTCAATAACTTGTGGATTTGTACAAGCAATAAATTGTCCACTGATTGGGAATCCACCTAAATGTTTACTTTCTGGAATGCCAGTTTTTTGTAATAGTGGAATTGCGCCACCACCAGCACCGATAAACACATAATCAGTTTGATGTTCGAATACTTGTCCATTATTTAGATTTTTAATTTTAACTGACCATTTACCATTAGACAAACGTTCAAAATCAACAACTTCATGTTTGTATTGCACTTCAACGTTTGGTGAGTTTTTAAGATTTTGAGCCATTTTACGAGTTAATTCACCGTAGTTTACGTCAGTGCCTTCGTCTATTTTACTCGCTGCCATGTAGCCCTTATCTTCACGGCCTTTCATCATTAATGGAATCCATTTTCTCATTTCTTCAATATCTTCAGTATATTCGATATTATCGAACATAGGGAATTGCTTCATCGCTTCATAACGATCTTTTAAGAATTTAACGTTATTTTTACCACGAACAAAACTAATATGAGGTAATGGATTAATAAATTCTTTAGGATTTTGAATTTCTCCTGATTTAACTAAATGACCCCAAAATTGTTTAGAAATTTCAAATTGTTCATTAATTTCTTTAGCTTTTTCAATATCAATTGAACCATCAGGTTGTTGTACAGTATAGTTCAATTCACATAAAGCTGCATGCCCTGTTCCTGCATTGTTACGTTCATTTGAACTTTCAATACCAGGACGATCTAGACGTTCATATAAATGAATGTCCCAATCAGGTGCAATCGTTTTCAACATAGAACCAAATGTAGTACTTAGTACACCGGCACCGATTAACACGACGTCTTTTTTGTCAGACATAGCCATAATGTTCACCTCTTGTGTAGTAGTTATCAAATTGCTTTCCAGCTAATTAGACGTCATCATTCTTGTTATATTACTTTATAACCTCAAAACCTTAGAAAAGAATCAAATCTAATAGCTTTTACATATATATGTTAAAGCAAGCACTTTGAAAAGTAAATTGTTAATAGTAAATTTATGACAATTTTATGATATATATTTTTATGAAAATTTAACGTTTAGCTAAAAACTTTTCAATATAAAATGCCGATTCCTCTATCGATTTATATTCTGTATTAATTACCGTTGCATTTAATTTTCTAAAAACTTCTTCAGCATAAGATAATTCTTTTTTGATACGCTCTAAACTATTGTAATTAGATTCTGAAGATAGTCCTAATGTTTCTGCACGATTACGTCGTATATTTGCGATATAATTGGGACTTGCTGTTAATCCAAATACCTTTAAATTCTTTTGTTGAAATACATTATCTGGAATAGCCACTTCAGGGACTAAAGGAATATTTGCAATCTTATATCCTTTATTAGCTAAGTACATACTTAATGGCGTTTTAGAGGTACGTGATACACCTACTATTAAAGCATCCGCTTCTCCAATATCTGTAAAATGCTTACCATCATCATATTTCACTGAATACTCAATTGCTTCTATACGCTTAAAATACTCATCATTAAGCTTACGCAACGCACCACTTTCCATTAATGGTTTAGCGTGTGTATGTTTTTTAATTATACTAATTAACTCAGACATGTAATCTACATAGGGAATTTGATGTTCATTTGCAAACTGATGACCTAATGCATTAAATGACTCACTCACTAATGTTGTTGCAACAATTGCATTCTGTTCTTTAGCTAATTGTAAGACATTTAAAAATTCTTGTTCGTCCTTAATATACGGAAATTTCTTAATTTCTACTTGAGTTAAATCTGGAAACTGTGTCAACGTTGCATGAATCATCCGTTGCGCTGTTTCTCCTATTGAATCTGAAACTATAAATAACTTTAATACTTCATTATTATCCTTCACCTTATCGCTCGCTTTCCTCCGCTTGACTCTGAGCTGTAGCTAAAATTGCACCCGGAACTCTAAATGGTGAACATGAAACATAATCAATTCCCCATTGGTTAAATTGACGAATTGATTTTGCATCGCCACCAAGCTCACCACATACACCAATTTTAATCTCTGGATTGGTATTTTTAGCTTGTTCAACCGCTAATTGAATTAGTCGTCCTACACCTTCTCTATCTAAAGTTTGGAATGGGTCAAGCTGTAAAATGTTATTTTCAGTATACACATTTATGAATTTTCCTGCATCATCTCTAGAGAAACCAAATGTCAATTGTGTTAAATCATTAGTACCAAAACTGAAGAAATCACAATGTTTCGCAAGGTCATTCGCAATCAAGCATGCTCTAGGCGTTTCAATCATAGTACCTATCATATATTGTATATCTTGTTGAGATTCTTTTTCTAAATGTGTAATTGTATTAACTAATCGTTCTTTTAAAGTTGTAAATTCTTCTACTGTTGACACGAGAGGAATCATAATTTCTGGCAGGCACGTTATCCCCTCTTTTTGAAGCTTAATAACACTTTCAATGATAGCTTCAACTTGCATCTCATATAACTCTGGATAAGTCACAGCCAAACGACAACCACGATGACCAAGCATTGGATTGACCTCATTTAAGTCAACGATTCGCTTGCGTAAGAACTCTGAAGATACATTCAGCTGTTGAGAAACATTGTTTATATCTTCTTCAGATGATGGCAAGAACTCATGTAACGGTGGATCAAGTAAACGAACAATCGTAGGTCTATCTTGAGATAATCTGAAAATTGTTTCAAAATCTTCTACTTGATATGTTTTAATTTTTTCTAAAGCTTGTACACGTTCGTCATGATTTGAAGCTAAAATAAAACGGCGCATTTCTATTAAACGTTCAGGTCCAAAGAACATGTGCTCAGTACGAACTAAACCTATTCCTTTAGAGCCAAAATTATATCCAGCTTTTATATCTTGTGGTGTTTCAGCATTCATTCTAACTTGCAGTCTTGCAATCTCTTCAGACCAAGTCATAAATTGATCGAACTCTTCACTATGTTCAGCATTGACTGTTTCAATTGCTCCTAAATATAAATCACCAGCTGAACCATCTACAGAAACGATATCCCCTTCATGTAATTCACCTTCAGGATAATATACTGTTTTGTTCACTGTATCTATCTCTACATTCGAACATCCTGTCACACAACATTTACCCATTCCTCTTGCTACAACAGCAGCATGTGATGTCATACCACCATGAGTTGTTACGATTGCTTCACTTGCTACCATCCCCTCAATATCTTCAGGTGATGTTTCCGGTCGCATTAACACTACTTTATTACCATTTTCAGCTTGAAGTTTTGCTTCTTCAGCAGAGAAGACTACTTTTCCTGTTGCTGCACCGGGACTAGCTGGTAAGCCCATTTTAGAAACCACTGTCGCTTGCTTTAATGACTCTTCATTAAAATTAGGATGTAATAATTGGTCTATTGATTTTACTTCTACTTTTGATACTGCTTCTTCACGTGTAATTAATTGCTCGTGAACTAAATCCACAGCAATTTTTATTGCTGCTTTAGCAGTACGCTTTCCGTTACGTGTTTGTAATAAATAAAGTTTCCCATTTTCAATTGTAAATTCTATATCTTGCATATCTTTGTAATGCTTTTCAAGTTGTTTGGTTACATCAACGAACTCTTGATGCACGTCTGGCATTTGTTGTTTTAAAGTGTCAATATCCTTAGGGGTACGAATACCTGCAACAACATCTTCACCTTGAGCATTAAGTAAGTACTCCCCGAATAAATGATTTTCTCCGGTAACTGGATTTCTTGTAAATGCTACACCCGTACCACTATTTGCACCACTATTACCAAATACCATTTCCTGAATATTTACAGCTGTACCAATATCATGTGGAATATCATTTAAATCTCTATATACACGTGCACGATCATTGTCCCAAGATTTAAATACTGCTTCAATTGCTTCTTCTAATTGCTTTAACGGTTCTTGTGGAAAAGGTTTATATGCCTCTTCTACATAAATTTCTTTATATCTTTCACATATAGTTTGTAGTCCTTCTGCCGGAATTTCAGCATCATTTTGATAACGATGCTTCGTTTTAAAATCATTAAAATATGTATCGAAAGCTGTCATTGGAATACCGTAAACAACCTCTCCAAACATTTGTAGTAAACGACGGTAACAATCATATGCAAAGCGCGCATCATTTGTTTTGTCAGCAAGTTTTTTCACATTATCATCATTAAGTCCCAAGTTAAGAATTGTATCCATCATTCCTGGCATGGAAATTTTTGCACCACTACGTACTGATACTAATAACAAGTTGTCATCAGAAGAAAAGGACTTTCCTGTTCGTTTAGAAAAAGCTGCTAAATGATCAATTAATTGTGTCTTTACTTCTGTAGGTAGTTCTTCATTTTGTTTTAAATAGGTAATACAAGCTTCAGTCGTAATTGTAAAACCATCAGGTACTGGTAGTCCGAGTCTCTTCATCTCTGAAAGATTGGCACCTTTACCACCAAGTAAGTCTTTCATAGCTATATTTCCTTCATTAAATGCATAAACGAATTGTGTCATTCTTGACCACCTCTTATTTTTATTATGTCATACTATTTATTTACAAGTATGTCATAATAGAAAAGGAATTACAACACTTTTAAGAAAAGGCTTTCATTAAATTTGTTCTAAATATGTCAAAAGTATTAATTTAATGCTTTTTTATTCATGATTCTATTTTTCAATTCATCATTGATGAGATTATACTCATGTAATCGTAAAAAGCAGGACAAAATTCATATTGAATTCCCTATCGCATGACATTAACTAAATTATACTAATGCATATTTCTAATATTAGTCTCTGATAGTCAAAATAAAAAACCTGAGACATTGTATAAGTGTCCCAGGAAATATTTTCATTCATACTTAATGCGATGAATACTATTGTTTATATTTTTTAATTTCTGCATCACGTAATTCAACGCGACGTATCTTACCTGAATTTGTTTTTGGTAGATTTTCAACAAATTCAATTGCTCTTGGATATTTATACGGTGCTACTTCATTTTTACAGAATACTTGTAATTCTTGGATTAACTCATCACTTGCTTCATAATCATCTTGCAAGATGATAAATGCTTTAACAATATTTCCACGAATGTCATGCGGACTTGCTACAACAGCACATTCTTTAACAGCTGCATGATTTGTTAATGCATCTTCTACTTCAAAAGGTCCAATGGTATATCCTGAACTAATAATAATATCGTCACGGCGACCTTCGAACCAGAAATAACCATCATTATCAATATGAGCTTGGTCTCCAGTAACATAATAATCACCTGTTGAAGCTGCTTTTGTGCGTGCTTCATCTTTAAAATAACCTTTAAATAAGGCTGGTAAGTCTAAAGGCACGGCAATATTACCTTTTACATTTGGGCCAACCTCTTTACCATCATCATCAATGACAGTAACAAAACTACCAGGTATACCTTTACCCATTGAACCCATACGTGGTTCAGTATCTTTTAGAAATCCAATCAACAATGTACTTTCCGTTTGTCCATATCCATCTCGAACAGTAATATTAAAATGACGTTTAAATTGTTCAACAACTTCTCGATTTAAAGGTTCACCCGCAGACACCGCACTGTGTAAATGTTCTAAATTATACTGTTCTAAATGACTAAGTTTAGCCATCATACGATATTCTGTTGGTGTACAACATAGAACATTGATTTGATAATTTTGAAGTAACTCGAGATATGTTTCAGGGTGGAAACGACCGTTATAGACAAATGCTGTTGCTCCCATCCCTAAAACAGATAAGAATGGACTCCACACCCACTTTTGCCACCCTGGTGCTGCAGTTGCCCATACAAGATCATTCTCTTGTATGCATAACCAATGTTTTGGTGCCATTTGCAAATGGGCATACCCCCATCCATGTGAATGCGTTACTGCTTTTGGATTACCTGTTGTACCTGATGTATAAGAAAGAATCGCCAAATCATCTCGTGTTGTATCTGCGCCTTTAAGGTCATCACTTACTTTTTCTTTTTCATCTTCTATTGAAACCCAATCTTCTTTGTGACCAGCTACTATAAATTTCTTTAATTGGTCATATTCTTTAACGTTTTCGAATTCTTTAGTTAGAGAATCAAATGAAATAACTGCATCAATCTCACCGTGAGTAATTCGATATTGTAAATCTTTTGTTCGTAACATTTCTGAACTTGGAACAATCGCTATCCCCAGTTTCAATGCTGCAATATATAATTCATATGTAACGATTGCACGTGGCATCATGATGAGAACTTTATCTCCCTTTTTCAGCCCATGATTGAGGAATACATTCCCTACTTTATTAGCATTACTGATAAGTTCTTTATAACTTACAGAAATATTTTCATGCTCGTTATCCTTGTAAATAATGGCTTTTTTATGATCTTCTGAAGCATATTTTTCTATTTCTGAAACAATATTATATTTCTCAGGTGCTAGTAAATTTGATTTATTCATAAGTGTACTTCCTTTCAATATACTTTCATCTAAAAACTACCAAAGGTTTATAATCTATCAAACCTATTAAAAACATTCATATCATACATCATCAACTAACAAATTTTCAAATAAGAAAAACCTGAAACATAAAATAATGTACAGGTTTATCATTAACTTTTTGATTGTTGACAATAACTTTTTGTTACATACATTCATTTATCTTATATTATTTGGGCAAGTCAAATAGACTTTTACGTGCGTACAATTCATTAAAAGTATCCTCAAATTTTTATTCTTAATAAATTTGATAACATATTATATCGTTTTATATTTTTTCATTCATACATTCAACACAAATTTAGTTATTAAGACTTTCTAACTCTATTCTTATATTATAGGATAAATCTCTATTGACTATACGATGATCGACACCTTTTTGAGTTCCACGTTTTTTATGAGTTTGCGCATATGCTTTTGAATTTTGCCAATCATAGAAAGCTTGTCTACTGTTCCATAGCGTGATGATAATGTAATGTCTCCCTTTGACTACCGGTCTAAGAAATCTTAACGCTTTAAAACCAGGCACATCTTGCAAATGTTGATTTCTCTTTAAAAACCGTGACTCAAAAACCTCTTCATTACCTTCATTGACGAATAAGTGATTTAACACACAAAATGAATCATTAGATAAGCTGTTAATTGATTCTAATACTTCGTAGTGCTGTTGATTATTATTCCTTTCAATTATGAATGAATTACGAGTTTCTTCTATTATATATGTTTTATTTGTATCGCTAACTAACATAAGACATCCCTTCATTTCAATTTAATATTATAGGGCTACTTTACTTTGTTCATATAGTGATAGTGAGCGTTTTACAGTTTCAATACAATCGTCATCAAAATAATTTAACTGATTAAAATAGTTTAATATATTATGTGCTGTTGTTTCCTCCATAGGGAAATCTTCATCTTGGTTAATCCATGCGGCTAGTTTACCTAAAGGTGTTTCATCACCAACGAAATTTTGTATAAAATGATAAAAACTCACCTTATCACCTCTTCAATATGATATAAATACATACTACCATGATTTATTATATAAAACATTAAATCTAAACCGACACTCTATGTACTTAACTTATACATATATATTCTTAGTAACTTATCAAAGTAAGAGAAACTAAGTGATATAGTAGCTGAAAAGTGTTATTGACACATAAAAAACATAAACTTTTCATTGCTCTTATTTTCTCTAATTAATTAAACAGAATATCAAACCTACTACATATAGAAGTAAACATAATTATCTCTATGGCACCCAAAATGTGCGACTTGATTATCTTGTAAATATCTGAAGCAACATTTACTATTCAATTATTACTTTTCTAAATATATGCATATATACTATTTATAAATTATGACCCCAAGTATGCATAATCACCTCATTTTCAGAAGGATAAAATAAGGCTAATTCTTTAATATTGATAGAGCGACAAAGACGTTACATATAACTATGTTTTAACAAAGATGGTGTCTTATGATTATAGATGTAATTTTATTAGCTCGTATACGCACCTCAATCAAACAATACTTGCCTTCATAAAAGTAAGTAATAGTAGTATTTCATTTCTCTTGAATAATAAGTACAGAGTCTTGTGTAAATAACGTCTGATTTCTACTTTTCTCTGTTTTTTCAAGATAACTTTGAACTAATGTTTGATGCATCTAAATACTCACTTTGAAAGCTCAATGAAATTTCATTTATAAATACTGTTATATATGTAAAAACCTGAGACAACGATTTGTCTCAGGTCATTTTATAAATAACAAATAAATGAGCTAAAAATACACATGTAATTAAATTTTTAATTTAACTTTTCATCAACCATTTTAATATTGGTAGAATGGATCATCTTCCATTGCACCTGCTTTTTCATCATCAATACCATGTTTATAATAGTCAACATATTGAGGTTCGAGCGGTTTTCTACCACGAATAATATCCGCTGCTTTCTCAGCTAACATCAATACAGGCGCATGAATATTACCATTTGTTGTTCTAGGCATTGCTGAGGCATCAACGACACGTAAATTTTCCATACCATGTACTTTCATAGTTAATGGATCGACTACTGCCATTGGGTCAGATGCAGGTCCCATTTTCGCGCTACAAGATGGATGTAATGCAGTTTCTCCATCTTTTCGTACCCAATCTAAAATTTCTTCATCCGTTTGAACTTGTGGTCCTGGTGAAATTTCGCCACCATTAAATGGATCCATAGCTTTTTGTTTTAATATATTTCTTGCTACTCTAATTGCTTCAACCCATTCTCTTTCGTCTTCTTTCGTAGATAAGTAATTAAACACGATACTTGGTTTTTCAAATGGATCCTTAGATTTGATTTTCAAACTACCTCTTGAGTTGGAGTACATTGGTCCAACATGTACTTGGTAACCATGTGCTACTGGTGCTTTTTGACCATCATATCTTACAGCAATTGGTAAGAAGTGGAACATGAGGTTTGGATAATCAACATCATCATTTGATCTTACGAAGCCGCCACCTTCAAAGTGGTTAGACGCCGCTGCACCTTTACGTGCAAAAATCCATTGTAAACCGATGAACGGCATACGTTTAACATCAAGGCTAGGTTGTAGTGAAACCGGTTGTTTACATTTATGTTGAATATATACTTCTAAGTGATCTTCGAAGTTCTCACCAACACCTGGTAAATGCATACGTGGTTCAATACCTTTTGATTTTAAGAATTCTGAGTCACCAATACCTGATAATTGTAATAGTTGTGGCGTATTGAAAGCACCGCCAGATAAAATGACTTCGTTTGCATGAACAGTATGTTCTTTACCATTTTTCTTGAAAGTCACGCCTGTTACTTTTTTACTATTATTTTCATCAAATATTAATTTTGTTACGAACGCACGTGTTTCAACATCTAAGTTTCTACGTCTTAATGCTGGGCGTAGATACGCTCTTGAAGCAGACATACGACGTCCATGATGTACTTGGCTATCAAATGGGCCAAATCCTTCTTGTCTGTAACCATTAACGTCTGCAGTTTTATGATAGCCCGCTTCAACACCTGCGTTAAAGAATGATTTAAATAATGGATTAGTAGCTGGTCCACGTTTTAATTTGATTGGACCATCATGACCTCTAACTTTATCATATGGCGCTGCACCATATGTTGTTTCTAACTTTTTGAAGTATGGTAGACAATGCGCAAAGTCCCATGTGTCCATTCCTTCAGGTTCTGCCCATCCTTCATAGTCCATTGGGTTACCTCGTTGATAAATCATACCGTTAATAGAACTTGAGCCACCTAATACTTTACCTCTCGCATGATCAACTCTACGTCCCATATGTGGTTCTTCGTCAGTTTGATATTCCCAGTCATAAAAACGATTACCTGATGGGAACATCAATGCTGCTGGCATTTGAATAAATAAATCCCAGAAATAGTCACTACGTCCAGCTTCTAATACCAAAACATTTTTATCTTTATCTTCTGAAAGGCGTGCACCAAGAACTGAACCTGCACTACCACCACCAATAATGACATAATCGTATGAATCGCGTTTTCTTCTCATCGTTAAAGACCTCCAAAAATTGATTTGTTTTCTTTGTTTGTTAACATCTCTTTCTTAAAAGGTTTCATTTATTGAAGTGAGCACCATACCTTTGTAAGTACTCACTTCATGTAGCATTTTGTATTTATAAGTCATTTACTGTATATAAGCAATGTATTATTATTTACTAAACCAATCCACTGGTTCTGGATTAGTATTTGTAAGAATATGTTTACTTACTAAATATTCCTCTAATCCTTCTTTACCTAATTCTCTACCAATACCTGATTGTTTGTAACCGCCCCATGGCGCTTGCGCAAAGTATGGATGGAAATCGTTAATCCAAACCGTACCAAGTTTCAATTTATTCGCAACACGTTGTGCTTTACCAATATCTTTAGTAAATACAGCACCTGCTAAACCGTAAATTGAATCATTTGCTAAGCGAATAGCTTCTTCTTCGTCAGCAAATCCTTCTACAGTCACAACTGGTCCAAAGACTTCCTCTTGAACAATACGCATTGATGTATCACAATCTGTAATTACAGTAGGTTCAAAGAATAATCCCGCTTGTAAGTCTTCACGTTCAGGACGTTTACCACCAATAGCAATTGTTGCTCCATCTTTTTTCGCAACTTTCATATAACCTTCAATTTTATCGCGGTGTGCTGTTGAGATAACTGGTCCCATTTCAGTATCTTGATCAAAACCGTTACCTAATTTGATTTTGCTTACGCGATCAATAAGAGCTTTTTCAAATTTATCTTTAATATCATTGTGAACTAAGATTCTAGAACCAGCAGAACACACTTGACCAGCGTGGAAATATCCACCATTAAGTGCTTGGTCTACAGCTAATTCGAAATCAGCGTCATCAAAAATAATATTAGGATTTTTGCCGCCTAATTCTAATGCAACGTCGGTTACGTGATTAGCTGCTTGTTTCATAATGTGTTTTCCTGTTTCAATACCACCTGTAAATGAAACTAAATCGACTTCTTCATGACCTGACATCACGTCGCCCACTTCTGATCCAGCACCAAGTACTAAATTAATTGTTCCTTTTGGGAAACCAACTTCCTCCATCAATTCAAATACACGAATTGTTGTTAACGGAGTAATTTCACTTGGTTTCATAACTAATGAGCAACCTGTTGCTAAAGCTGGCGCAATTTTCCAAGATGCTTGAAGTAATGGATAGTTCCAAGGTGTAATTTGAGTAACAACACCTACAGGTTCTTTAACTATTTTACTTTCTGTATTAGGAATTGGTGAGTTAATCATTTCACCGCCATCTTTATCAGCTAAACCAGCAAAGTACATAAACACATTGTGAATATCATCCATATCAGCGTAGGATTCTTCTAAAGTTTTACCAGTGTCTAATGTTTCTAATTTAGCTAACTCTTCTCTATTTTCTTTAATTTTATCAGCAACGGCTCTCACTTTTTTACCTCTGACTTCACTTGTTTCAAGTGACCATTCACCGTCTTCGAAAGATCTTCTAGCAGCTAAAATTGCTCTTTCAACATCTTCTTTAGTTCCTTCAGCTACAGTGAAGATTGTTTCTTGATTGTAAGGATTTATAATATCTCTTGTGTTTTTATTTGAACTTTCAACCCATTCTCCATCAATATATTGACGATTTGATAATTTATCTACAAGTTCCATCAAACGACCTCCGTTAAGTTTGTTAAATTTTTATTTAACGAATTTTACAGAGTTATGTTATCATAATTGATGAAAAAGTGTCAATTTCTTTAAAAATGTTTGTATTTTACAATCAAACTTATCTATGTTTAAGAAATAATTTTTGTTCAGAAAATTACTTTTCTTTTTTTCATAAAAGGCTTTATAATGATTCTCGTGTGTATTTATTAGAAATGGGACATATCGTATAGGTTTTTATAGCCATTTATAGATTACGACATTGAAGATAGTCAAAAGTAGTATAGACATTAACACTTCAAATCGATAACTAACATTTGATTATGTTGATTATAAACTTTCAACGTAACTATGCTTTATATTTATGAGCGAGCTACAACACAAAGTAATAGATGTATCATTTACAGGTAAATCATCATAAAATTCATAGTATCTAGTGCGTCCCACCTAAGCTGAATAATGGATTAAAATGGAGGTGCAGTGATGGATTATAATAACAATGACAGTCAACATATCGAAGAAGCTAAAGATTTAGTTATCAACTCAATCGGTGAAACCATGGATTTGTATGGTATCAACCGTAGTGTAGGTAACTTGTATGGCATTATGGTTTTTGAAGGAAGTATGACACTTGATGAAATGCGACAACAACTGCAAATGAGTAAACCTAGTATGAGTACAGGTGTAAAAAAACTACAAGAATACGATATCGTCAAACAACAATTCACGCGTGGTAGCCGAAAGCAACATTTTATTGCAGAGAAAGATTTCTTCACTTTCTTCCGCAACTTTTTCACTAAAAAATGGGAACGTGAAATTGACACTAATATGGAAGCTATTAAAGATGCAGAAAATATCATTTACCCAATTCTTGAAAAGAATGATATAGACGAGGAAGTTAAAAACCAAGCAATAAATGTAAAAGCGCAGTTAGACCACTCTAAAATTTATTACAAGTGGCTCGCTCAATTAAGTGAAGCTTTAGAGTCAGGAGAAATCTTTAACTATTTTCCAATTCCAGATGAACAACATCATCATGATTAAAAATAAAAAGCCAAGCGATAATGACTTAACATTATTGCTTGGCTATTTTTTATAAGTTATCATCTTCAGGTTTATCTTTGACCTGAACTATTCTTAGAGAACGTCTTTCAATTTCTTTATGCTTATCTGCACGTCTTTCTAACTTGATACGATCTCGTCCGAGTATAATTAAGAACGAAATCATCATAAGCGTAAATATAACAATTAAAGGTACACTAGCAAGTAATGATGCTGTTTTCAATACTTCTAATGCACGTTCTCCTCCAACTAGCATTAAAGAGAACGGTAGTAAACATAACGCAAACGCCCAGAATAAACGATTAGCACGTAACGGTTCTCCTATCACTTTTTTCTGTGACGCTGCTGCTAAAATATATGAACCAGAATCGAATGTTGTTGCTAAGAATAAGAAAGCTGATATTAAGAATAAGATAATAGTAATTGTCGAGAATGGTAGTTGATGCATTACTTCTATGATTGTTGCCTCTGTACCATGATTGTTTAAATAGCTTATTACATTAAATTGCTCAGAAATTTGTAGATATACAGCATAGTTACCAAAAATACCGAAAAATAATACACAACCTAATGTTCCATAGCATATTGTTCCTAATACAACTTCTTTAAGTGTACGTCCTTTTGAGATACGCGCGATAAATAATCCAATAAACGGTGCATAAACGAGCCACCATGACCAGTAGAATATTGTCCAATCTTGAGGGAAATTCGTCTCTTTACGACCTTTTATGCCACCAAATGGTTCCATCCATGTCGCCATATGGAAGAAATCTTTTATCATATTACCGAACCCTGTAACTGTAGTTTCCATAATAAACACAGTTGGACCTACAATGAATACAAATGCTAATAATAAAAATGATAACCAAACGTTAACATCACTTAATTTTTGAATACCTTTTTTCAAACCTGTGTAAGAACTGATTGCGAAAATAACTGTAATAGTTAGTAAGATGATTGAACGTAAAATCATATTAGATCCATCTAAACCAGTCAATCGTTCAATACCAGCTGAGATCATTGGCACGCCTAGAGCGAGTGATGTTGCAGCACCACCGAGCAAACCGAAAATAAATAAAATATCTACGATTTTTCCTAATAATTTATCCGTATGTCCTTTTAAAATTGGTCGACAAGCTTGACTAATTTTATAGACGGGTTTCTTCTTAACGAAAACTAAATATCCAATTGGCAATGCTGGTAGCACATATATTGCCCAGGCTATAGGTCCCCAGTGAAACATACCATACTGAGTTGCATATTGAAGAGCTTGATCAGACATTGATTTTGCACCGTTAGGAGGTACTTGATAATAAAATGCCCACTCAATAACACCCCAATATAAAATATCCGAACCAATACCGGCACAGAATAACATGGCTGCCCATGTGAAATTATTAAATTCAGGTTTGTCAGTCGCTTTTCCTAACGTGACATTCCCGTACTTACCAAATGCTATGTATAAAACAAAACAAAATATAGCCAGTCCCATAAAGAGATATACCGATCCAATTGAATTAGAAATGGCACTATTGATATCGGTAATGATTATTTCACTTGCTTTCGGAAAAACCATCATAGGTATAACAGCAAAAAGTAACACAATGACTACGCCTATGAAGGTCGTCCAGTCCATAACTTTTTCCTTTTTCAAATGTGATCCCCCTAATATTAATTTATGAATCTTTACTTTAAATTACGTTCAATGGATAGTGATTCACAAAAAAGACAATAACGAATTTTTAATAATAATGCAAATTACATACATGGATCATCAAAATCTCATTTGAATAATTATATAATTTACGCCTCTCAAACATTCATCTTAAATTGCTATGACAATAGTGTTAAGTTAAAATTTAACAAAATGAACGAACTTTACAATATTTCATATTGTATTTTTATACACTTTTAACGTATATATATTTATTTTAAATTTTTTTCTCCACTTATACTCACTCTTAATCTATAAATAAAAAAATCGCCAATATTTAGTCATTCAAATACCTTACTCTATGAGATGAAGTATCTAAAGAACTATATATATAGCGATTAAATTCCAACTTATAAAAATTGATTAATATCCTAAAATGGTTTTAATAACAAATCCAGTAATGACGGATACTGTTATAACAAAAAATCCTGGTATCATAAAGCTCGTTGGTCTTGTTCTACCAGTTTCATCTAGTTCTACAGCAAATAATAGTGTCGGTTGAGCTGGAATAACGAAATTCACATTTAATGTTTGTACCATCGCAACAAAATAGATGGGGGGTATACCTAAACTCATAACTATCGGTACCATAATTGATGCTGTAGCTGTTTGAGAAATGACAATCATTGCAACTACAGAAACAAGTATGATAACAAGCCAAGGTACTTCACTAATAATTGACCCAATATCATTTTTCAATATTTTTAAGTTATGTGGAGCATTAAATATTGTTGCACCTAACCAACCTGGGCCAAGAACTGCAAAGAGTGCTCCCATTGCAGACTGAGTAATATTCGATGACAGAATATCAGAAGTATTGATTTTTATTAATAATAAATTAATTGTAGCGCTGAGATACATAAAGAACTGAACAATTTCAGTCATCTCAACTTTAACTACATCTCCATTCACATTGAATTGCGGCATGAGATTAGGAAATATGCCAAACGTTAATATACCCATGACACATAATAGGAATGAGATAACACCTATTTTTACTTTTAATGAAAAGTCATTTTTGATTTCGACTTCTGGCATCTGAACTAAACGTTCTGACTCATCACGCACGTGTTCTTTTCGTCCTACAAATGTACAAAATGTACTAAGCATTAACATACTAATTAAAGCTGTAGGTAAAACAATACTTAAATACTTGCCCATCGATATTTCATACCCTGCTAATACTGAGATAATATAAGCTGTAGCAGAAGCTGCCGGGCTACAAAGTAGGGCTAAATTGGCGGTTAGTACCGAAGCAGTTAATGCGCGTTTAGGCTGAATTCGTGCTTTTTGTGCAGTTTTAGCGATGATAGGTTCAAGTGAAAGAGCTATATTTGCAGTACCAATTCCAAAAACAAAGACAAAGACAATCATTGGTGCTATAAATATAATTGATTTTGGAAAGCGTTCAATCACACGTGAAGCAATGTAAACTAAATAGTCAATACCACCAGTAGCTTGTAACGTACCACCTGCTATACCAATAGATAATATGATCAAGACTGCCGTCACTGGTGCTGAACCTGGAGGTAACTGGAATCCAAATATCATAATAAGTTGCGCTACTATAGCAAAGATGCCACATCCCAGTGCACCAGCAGTTCTTAATCCTAATAATATCGCTAGAATCATGATTATGATTTCTATGATAAACAATAACATGGAAGAATCTCCTAACTTATGCCGAACAATTTTCACTTCAATATTTTATCACTTTAATATGTAATTAGTATATATATAAGTATAATATTATTTCTTTTACTTTTTAGATGTTTAATGTTTGTCACTTTTCAGTCTATAAATTGCAACAAATCACATCCACCTAATAAAAAGTGATAAAAATTTACTTTAAAAATAAAATTAACTATACTCTTTAAAACTGTCGTTATACATGTGATAACATTCCTGTTCATCTCATTGATAACTTATAACAAAGATTGCCCAAAACAAATGAACCATAACATTTATTTTGGGCTATTTTTCTAAGAGATATCTTAAAAATTAATTACAATTATTATCATAAACTATTTAGTTAGATATTCAATGACCTGTTCTTTTTGTAAGGAAGCTTGAACATCAATCACACGTTGATTAAGTGATCCTTTATATGGAAGATTCGGACGATATAAATGTTGAATAAACATACCATCAACTAATACATCAATATGTTCGAGTAATGACTTGCGCGCATCGTTTTGCTGTTTCAAATATTCAAATAAAAAGCCAGTCCACACCCAAATTGTTTTTGTATGACCGAATCGTTGTCTAAAAGCTTCAACGAGTTGGAGTGTGATAGACAAATTACAAAATGGTTCTCCACCAAGTATGCTTAAGCCTTCGATATAAGAAGGCGCACAATAATCTAAAATCTCTTCAAGCATTTCTAGTTCGAAAGGTTCTCCGTATTTAAAATTTTGGGCTTGAACGTTATAACAACCTTTACATTGAAAAGGACATCCGGAAACATATACACTGCATCGAACACCTTCACCATCTACAAAGCTATGACTTTCTATTTTAGCTATATAGTGTTGACCTTCTTTAATGTTTAAAATATTCATGAACGAGGTTCCTTCATGTGTTTCACTCTCGCACATATCTCTTTTTGTCGTCCTTCAATAACTGGTCTTTGAACTGGATTTCCTAAATAACCACATGTTCTTTTTACAACGTCAACTGTTTTAGGATCATTGTTGCCACAATGTGGGCATTTATATCCGTTAGCAGTAGTTTCAAAATCTCCATCATAGCCACAACGATAACAGTGATCAATAGGAATATTCGTACCTAAATAACCTACCTTATCATAAGCATAATCCCATACTGCTTCTAAAGCTTTAAGATTATGATTTAACTTTGGATATTCACAATAATGAATGAATCCACCACTTGCGTAGTAAGGATAGTCCTTTTCAAAATCTAGTTTTTCAAATGGCGTTACATCTTTACGAACATCATAGTGGAATGAATTTTGGTAATATCCTTTGTCAGTAACATCTGGAATAGATCCAAATTTATCTTTGTCCAATCGGCAAAATCTATCTGTGAGTGATTCACTAGGTGTGCTGTATATACTGAACCAAATATCATATTGTTTCGTCCACTCTACTTGATAACGTTTCATTTCTCTTAATATGTCTAATGTGAATGTTTTAGCCTCAGGATTATGTTCCCAATTCGGTCCATAAAATAATGTTGCTGCTTCGTATAAACCGATATACCCCATTGAAATTGTAGCGCGTTGATTTGTAAATAATGATTCGACAGTATCTTCTGAAGTGAGTTTATTTTTAAATGCACCACTTTTATATAAAATAGGCGCGTTATCCGGAATAGCATCTTGTAGTCTTTCAATTCGATACACAAGTGCATCATGTAACAATTGCATGCGTTTTTCAAAGATATCCCAAAACTGTTGCATGTCACCATCTGCCTCGATTGCAATTCTCGGCACGTTCAGCGTCACTACACCTAAGTTACACCGTCCATTATTTTCCAATTGACCTTCATCATTCTTCCAACTTGGTAAAAATGAACGACATCCCATCGGTGCTTTAAAATCACCAAGCAGTTCCACTAGTTTATCGTAATTTAAAATATCGGGATACATGCGTTTTGTTGAACATTCCAATGCAAGTTGCTTAATATCATAGTTAGGATCTTCTGGACCAAAGTTAATACCCTTTTTTATCGAAAATACAAGTTTAGGGAAAATTGCAGTGACTCTATCTTTACCGAGACCTTTAATACGAGTATGTAAAATTGCTTGTTGAATCTTTCGACTTAATTGATCTGTTCCTAAACCAAATCCCAAAGTAACGAATGGCGTTTGTCCATTGGAAGTATATAGTGTGTTGATCTCATATTCTAAACTTTCAATCGCATCACCAATATCTTTAGTTACTTGCGTGTCCACATAATTCTCAATTTTGTCAGGTTGAACGAAATCATTCGCTACTTCCCTATGATGTTGTGCGTTCATTTGTGCATATTTACTTAGTAATTCGTCAACACGATCGACAGTACAACCTCCGTATTGACTGCTTGAAACGTTTGCAATGATTTGTACAAGTTGTGCTGAAGCGGTTTGTATTGATTGAGGTGTTGTAACATTAGCATTACCTATCTCAAAGCCATTCTCTAACATATCTTTTGCATCTATGAGACAACAATTGGTTAATGGTTGAAATGGATGGTAATCTAAGTCGTGAAAATGAATATCTCCCGATTGATGTGCATGAGCAACATGCTTCGGAAGTAAATGATCGAGTGCATAAGACTTTGATACCGTTCCAGCTGTTAAATCTCGCATTGTTGAGAATGTATTACTATCTTTATTTGCATTTTCATTTAATATAGTTGGATCTTTTGTGATTAATCGAGTTAATGATGTTTCTAGAGTAGTCATTTTGTCACCCTTTGCTATATATAGTGTATATCAATAAAATAAAACACTATATATAGTATTACAATCGATTACTAAGTCGTTAACTAAAATGTCATAAAGATTATTAACGTTTAGTGAACTCTATGTGAGATAAAGATAGTTTTGTAATCAATATAAAAACCTGAGACGTCAATGTTCTCAGGCTTCTATAACATACAGTTAGTTATTGATTCAGTTAAAATTTATAATATTTTCATTTTTTGTAATTCTAGTAATTATCTTCGTATAAATTGGGAATAAATAATCGAAAAAGCATTTACCTTTCCCTTTTATCTAATTATTTTTATTATCTTGTGTTGATTGATTTATATTTTGATGTGTTTGTTGATGATCTCGAACGACATGACGAGAATGCTCTTGTGCTACTTGTTCTTCCCTGTTGCTCGACTCTTGCAATTCATCCGTATGTCCTTTTGACATCTCAAGATTTTTTTCTAAATTTTTGCGTTTTTCATCCTCTGATCGACGGTCATATGAGCGCTCTTCTAACACTGAGCCAACTGTTAAAATGAGAATTACAGCTATTGTCCCCACAATAAATAATACAAGTAAAATCCACATCCAAATATTAAATGCCATGTTATATCACCATCCTCTTATTTTCTATGATAAATCACTCAATATCTCTTTAAAAATATTTTCCCTTTTTATTTCACTTTAATCACACATCAATAATTAGCTTTTTATAAATTTAAATTATATTTGTATTTAGATAATCACAAACTAAGCATAAATCATGACTCATAAGTATACTATTGATGTCATTTAAAAATAACATCTTCTTACTTAATTAGAAGTAAGTATACCTGACCAAGTGCTTTTCTTTAAAAACTTATGATACGTTCAAAACTTTCCAGTATACTTTTAAAATTAAAAAGAGTAGGATTAAGAATCTTTAATTCTCTCCTACTCTATATAACGAAATATCAATTTAAATATATTGGTGTTCTTTAAGATAACGTATAATTTGTTCCACTGATTGTTCAATAGTGTCGTGTTCAGTATCTATAGTGATTTCAGGATTTTCAGGTGCTTGATAAGGTGCACTTATACCTGTAAATTCAGGTATTTCCCCAGATCGTGCTTTTTTATACAATCCTTTCGGATCTCTCTTTTCACATTCCTCAACACTACATTTTGTATATACTTCTATAAACTCATTATCCTCTAGTAATGCTCTAACACCTTCTCTGTCTTCTTTATATGGGGAGATAAAAGCAGTAACTGTTAAAGCTCCAGCGTCTACCATTAATTTTGCTACTTCTCCAATACGTCGAATATTTTCTGAACGATCTTCAGGACTAAATCCTAAATTTTTATTAAGACCGTGACGCACATTATCACCATCTAAACGGTATGTTTGTTTTCCTTCATTAAATAATTCTTTCTCTAAGGCAACAGAGACCGTTGATTTCCCTGACCCAGATAGCCCTGTAAACCAAATTACAGCACTTTTGTGCCCATTTCTATGCTGTCTTTGTTTCTTCGTAACTTCTGAGTCATGCCATGTAATATGATTTGATTCACTCATTTTAACACTCCTGATTTATTTTTCTCGCAAACCTTTAATTAGAACTTCGGCAACTTCTGGTCTTGAAAATTTAGTTGGCAATGATTCACCATTACGCAGTTTTTCTCTTACTTTAGTACCACTTAAATGTAAATGTTGAGAAGCGTCATGCGGACATGTTTTAGCAGTTGCCATATTACCACAAGCTTCACAATAAAAAGCATGTTCAAATTTTAAAATTTGAATGCCTAACTCATCTTCAAATTGAGTAATCAGTTCTTGCGCTTCATAAGTACCATAATAATCGCCTACACCAGCGTGATCTCTTCCCACAATAAAATGTGTACAACCATAATTTTTACGAACGGTTGCATGAAGTATCGCTTCACGTGGTCCGGCATAGCGCATTGCAGCAGGATAAATAACTAGACGTGCTCTATCTTCAGGATAATAGTTTTTTAATATCACTTCATAACTTTCCATACGTACATCCGCTGGAATATCGTCTGACTTTGTTTCACCAACTAGTGGATTTAAAAGTAGACCATCAACAATTTCTAGTGCTGATTTTTGAATATATTCATGTGCTCGGTGCACTGGATTTCTCGTTTGAAAACCTACGACAGTTTTCCAACCTAAATCATGAAATAATTGTCTCGTCTCTGAAGGATCCAAATGATAATTTGAAAACGCATCATGTTTCGGACGATTTAATAGTTTAATAGGACCACCTAAATAAATATTACCTTTTTCATAAACCTTTTTAACTCCAGGATGAGCTTCTTCAGTTGTTCCGTATACCAAACGCGCTTCTTTTTCTTTATCATATGTGTACTTTTCTTCTAATTTAAGCGTTCCATATAACTGTCCATCTTCACCATATAAAGCGATATCATCACCTATATCAAGTTTATCTGCTTCAGATTCTGTTACAGGTAAAGTGATAGGAATACTCCAGACCAAGCCATTGCTTAAATGCGTTTCCTCTATAACCTTAGTGTAGTCTTCTTTGTTCATAAATCCTGTAAGGGGACTAAATCCGCCAATACCTATGAGCTCTAGATCCGATATTCCCCAAGGATTTAAAGTAATCGGTTTAAATTTTAATGCTTCCTCAATCAAACGTTCACGTTCGTTTCCTTCAACAACACGATTGATAAGTTCTCCTCCATGAGGTTTAATTGTATAATTGGTTATTGTTTCATTGTTAGACATTATAATCAAATCTCCTTTTCTAATTAATTATATTTGTTTACTCGGCTTTTCTTGTAAGAAAAAGATAATTTCTTGTTTCGAACGACTTGAAAAACAAGCAAAATAATGATTGCAAGAATAATAATGAATCGAACTGTATTTGAAATAGTGCTATCTTTTACAAAATAGCTTAATAATGCATTACTATTTGTAAAAATGATTAAACCTCCGACACAAATTGCAAGAATGTTAATAGGTAACACTTTAACTAAATACGCTGAAATAGGTGCCGCTACCATTCCACCGAGACTCAAAGCAATTACAGCAAACCAATTAATTTGAGTGACTCCTAAAAAGATGATGAAACTTAAAGCAGCAGATGACGTAACAAAAAATTCACTTGCTGAGACTGTTCCAATCGCATATCGTGGTTGAATTTTTTTACTTGAGAGCAGGAGTGGTGTATTAACTGGTCCCCAACCACCACCACCGATTGCGTCTAAAAATCCCGCCACAAAACCTTGTGGAATTACTTTAAAACTACTCAAATCTCCCACATGATGATGATGTTCATGTGCACGTTTAAATAGAAATTGATACAAAATATAAAATCCCATACTTAACAAGAATAAAGCAATGAACGGTTTAATATAATCACCATGAATAAATGTCAAAACACCCGCCCCGATAAAGGCGCTTATTGACCCAGGTATAGCTAACTTCAACATTGTTGGTTTATGAACATTATCAAATCTCCAATGTGATGTCCCAGATGCAGCTGTTGTTGCAATTTCAGAAAAATGAACGGTTGCTGACACTACTGCCGGTGCTATACCATAAGTTAATAATATTGATGACGATGAAGCGCCAAATCCCATGCCTAATGATCCATCAACAAGTTGTGCTAAAAATCCCGCAATTGCGAAAATTAATACTTTGCGCATATATCATATGCCCCCATTCTTCATTTGACTTGTGATTTTAGCCATCGGATGAAATCTTGTTGCTTCTTCTCATCTAAATATTTGTCTGACAAAATTTGCTCGAGTAACGCTTGTTTATCAGATGGCTCAATTTTAAGTGATTTAATATATTGTCTACATTCATATAAAAACTGAATATACATTGAATAGTCTTCGTTGTATGTATCTTTTAAATCTTTAATAATTCGTTGACCTAATTTAGGACTTGCACCATCAGTTGACACACTTATTGTTAATTTATCTCTTTTTAAGAAATTAGGGAACGTTATATTACCTAGGTCTGCTTGTCCTGCATGATTAAACAATACGTTCTTAGACAAAGCTGCCCCCACATCGTTGTTAACATCAGATTGATTAGTAGCCGCTATGACCATATCAGCATTCTCAACATCTTGTGGTTCGAAGAGTTTCTTTTCATAAGTGATTTGCTTCGTTTCTAGATATTTTTGTAATGTATCAGTAATTGTTGGACTTACAACATGAATATGGTTAGTATAAGCTAATAAACTTGTGGTACGACGTGTTGCAACTTTACCTCCACCTACAATGACGACTTTCTTGTTACTTAAATCAATCATTAAGGGCATATTCATGATGATTTCCTCCTATACACTTTTATTAATACTCATTATAAACATGATATTTATCCATGATTTTTAATGCTGCGTTAAATGTATACGCTAAGTTGATGACATTTCCGTTAACGTTTCATTTTGAACAGTTGCTTGTTCTACAAACCAATTAATTTTTTCTCTCATCTTAACCACTTCGCCTACAATAATCATTGCTGGATTCTGAATATGATGTGCTCGTTCTTGAATTGTATCCAGTGTCCCAGTCACCGTCATTTGCTGTTTTGACGTTCCCATATGCACGAGAGCTACTGGTGTTTCTGACGAACGGCCATATTGTATTAACAACTCACAAATTTCACTGAGTCTCTTAACCCCCATATATATGCATAAAGTTTCAGGACCATTGGCCAAATGTTGCCAGTATTTGCCTTTATCCATACCAGGTTTATTCACTGCAGTTACAAATGCTACAGAAGAACTATAATCACGATGTGTTACTGGAATTCCAGCATATGCTGGTGCTGCAATTCCCGATGTAATTCCAGGTATAATTTCAAAGTGGATATTATGACATGCTAATTCCTCTGCTTCTTCTCCGCCACGTCCAAAAACAAATGGATCGCCACCCTTTAAACGTGTAACTGTGTGCCCTTTTTTGACTAAGGTTACCATCATTTTATTTGTTTCTTCCTGCGGTAAGGAGTGCCTGTGAGGATCCTTACCACAATAGAAGAACTTAGTAGAAGGAGAAGCATAATTAAGTATTTCTTTATTTACAAGTCGGTCATAAAGAATGACATCGGCTTCTTTAATGGCTTTTAAACCTTTTAATGTTATTAATTCTGGATCGCCAGGTCCAGCTCCAACTAAATATACTTTCCCCATATGAACCACTACCCCTCTCGTTTAGCTATGAAAATCGCGACCATCATGAACTTTGGCTATCACACCGGCACGAATTACAAAGTCCCCAAAGTGTTCTCCGTCAAGACGCTCTTTACTATAACGCAATAACAATGGACGTAGACTTTCTAATATTTCATTTTCGTCGATATTCTCTTTATATATTTTATTTAGACGTTCGCCTTTAAAACTACCACCTAAGTACATATTATATTTACCAGGTGCTTTACCGATAAAGGCTATTTCTGCTAGCGCTGGTCTTGCACATCCATTAGGACAACCTGTCATACGAATCGTTATTTCTTCCTCTCTTAAACCAGACTCATCTAATAAATCTTCAATTTTTGTAATTAATGAAGGAAGATATCTTTCAGATTCTGCCATAGCTAAACCACACGTTGGGAAAGCAACACAAGCCATAGAATTTCTTCTAAGTCCTGTATAATTTTTGCCATCTGTTAACTTATATTTATCAATAATAGCTTGTATTTCTTCCTTTTTCTCGGGAGAAACATTTGCAATAACTAAGTTCTGATTAGGTGATAATCTGAAATCTCCAGTATGGATTTCTGCGATTTCTCTTAAGGCTGTTTTTAACAAATAGTCTTCAGTATCTTTCACACGCCCATTTTGTATAAATAAAGTGAAGTTCCAATTATTAACACCTTCAATCCAACCTAATCGATCACCATTATGTTCAAATTCGAAATCACGTGGCGCTTTAATTTCCCAACCTAATCGTCGGTTTAATTCTTCAGTCACCCAAGTTTCTCCTAGACGGTCCACTGTATATTTAAAACGTGCATTTTTTCGATTTTCACGATTACCGTAATCACGTTGTATTGTAAGTATTTTCTCACATACATCTACAACCTTTTCCTTAGGTATAAAACCTATGAGACGTCCAAGTTGAGGATATGTTTCTGTATTACCATGAGTCATACCCATACCGCCACCGATAGTCACATTAAATCCAATTAACTCATCTTGTTCAACGATAGCGATTAAACCAATATCTTGAGAATAGACGTCAATATCATTAGATGGTGGTACCGCAATACCTATTTTGAATTTACGTGGTAAATACGTATTCCCATAAATAGGTTCCTTTTCCTCACTAGAATCTAAAACCTTTTCACCATCAAGCCAAATTTCATGATATGCATTTGTTCTTGGAAGTAAGTGATTACTTATACGCGTTGCATAATCATTAATCTCCTTATGTACTTGAGATTGATAAGGATTAGGATTGCACATTGTATTACGATTAACATCTCCACATGCAGCAATAGAATCAAGTACTGCATGATTGATATTTTTCATTGATTGTTTCAAATTACGTTTAAGAATGCCATGAAATTGAAATGCTTGGCGTGTTGTTAATTTAATCGTATGATTGGCATATTGATTAGAAATATCATCCATAGCAATCCACTGTTCAGGAGTCGCTTTCCCCCCGGGTACACGAACTCGAATCATAAAACTATATGCAGGCTCAAGTTTTTGTTTACGACGCTCATCTCTTAAATCCCTGTCATCTTGCATATAACTTCCGTGAAACTTTAGCAGTTTTGCATCATCTTGTGTAATGGATCCAGTGATTGGATTAGCTAAACTTTGTTCAATAGTTCCACGCAAAAAGTCACTATTTGCTTTTAAAAATTCCATTTCATCAAGATTTTTATCTAATTCTTCCGAAATATGATTATTTGTATTAACCATGTATCCCCCGTCCCTTCTATTAATACACATCTCTTTGATATCTTTTATCTCTTTTCATTTGTTTTAAGTATTCTTCTGCATCTGTTTCAGATAGGTTTTGCTCTTTGATTAACACATTTTTAATCGCTTGATGAACATCCTTTGCCATTTTACTTTCATCACCACATACATAAATAGTAGCGCCATTTTCAATCCATCGATTAAATTGTTCACTATTTTCTGCAATTTTATGTTGCACATACACTTTTTTATCAGTATCTCTAGAAAAAGCAATATCTAATTTTGATAAAGTTCCATCTTCAAGCCATTCTTGCCATTCCGTTTGATACAGAAAATCTGTAGTGAAGTGTTGATCTCCAAAGAATAACCATGTATTTCCTTCAAAACCTAGTTCCTCTCGTTCTTGCATATAGGATCTAAACGGTGCAACACCTGTCCCAGGACCTATCATAATCACAGGTGTTGATTCATCTTGCGGAAACTTAAAATTCGGATTTCGTTTTAAATAGATAGGAATTGTATCGCCCTCTTGTATTCTCTCTGCAAATTGAACTGAACAAACTCCTGAACGTTCGCGACCGTGTGCTTGATATCTAACTGCCCCAACAGTAATGTGAACTTCATCTGGTGTTGCTTTATAACTACTAGATATTGAGTACTCTCTAGGTGGTAACTTTCTTAATAATTGATGTAAATTTTCAGGTTGTAGTTCTGTCGTTGCGAAGTCATTTAATAAATCAATCAAATCCCGTCCCTCAACGTAGTTTTGAATCCATTCTTTATCTTGAATTTTTTCAGAAAGCTCTTCATTATCAAAAAATATCGCAGCATTTTCTATTAGCGGTTTTGTTAATTTAGTAATTTCGAAATGCGATGTTAATGCCTCTTCAAGATTTAAAGTATCTCCATCCTCGTTAATTAAAACTTGTGTTTCTGGACTCCAACCTAATGTGCTAATAAGTAAGTCTACGATAGCTGGATCGTTTTGAGGCAAGACAACTACACAATCCCCCGGTTCATATTCTTCACCGAAATTATCAAGTAATAACTCAATATGTCTTGTCTCTTTGTCTGAACCTCTACCATTCAAATTAATGTTGGTCAATACTTCAGCATCGTAAGGATTAGACTTACTATATTTCTTTTCCTTTGCTGATTTTATAGATTCGCTAACAACTTGTTCACTTTCAGTACCAGCTGGTGTTGAATCAATCGTATTAATAACATTGGCCATCCACTTTTCAGCGTCTTCTTCATAATCAACATCGCAATCAGTACGTTGATAAAGTCTTTCTGCCCCTAATTCAGCCAAACGATTATCAAAATCTTTACCAGTTTGACAGAAGAATTCATAGGTTTGATCTCCTAATGCTAATACTGAAAATCTCACCCCATCCAATTTTGGCGCTTTACGTCCGTGGATGTATTCATGTAATTCAATAGCATTATCTGGTGGATCTCCTTCGCCATGTGTAGATGTGATAATAAATAAATCTTCTACTTTCTTTAAATTCTTAGGTTTAAAGTCATCCATTGATTTGAGCGTAACGTCATTTCCAATATCAGATAAACGTTGTTCAAATATTTCTGCAAGTCCTTGCGCATTACCAGACTCAGATCCATATAAAATCGTTATCGATCTCGCTTCCGGCTCAACTGAAGGTTCCTTTTCATGTAGCATCGCTTCTGTATTGTCATCTAAGTTATGTTGGTCTACAGAATCTGTAGATGTATTTGATTGTTGATTTGCCATCAGATAGCCACTTAACCATACTTGTTGGTTAGGTGATAAAGTGTGAAGCAATTCATTAATTTGTTTAGCTTGCCCTTCCGTAAAAGGACTATTAGTAACACTTAAGTTCAATCTTATCCACCTCTTATACTTTGTTATTCCGATATTTGTCATTAGCTTATATATGTCTATATTTGAAAATTATTAATTATATCTTCAATTCTAGTATGTACCATTTATTATTTTCAGTAAATGTAATACTCAAATGATAACTAAAATCGAAAAGACAATTCATAATATCAAAGTGCAATACAAACATTGATTACTCAAAATAATCGCTTATAAATAAAGCTGTATCAGCTTTTAATAAACAACCCCTTATTTCTTATCGGAATACTATGTTTTGAAATTAAAATTTTTTGACTATCTCTTATGGTTTATCAGCTACATGTAATCCGCATTCAGTCTTACTAGAATTTGACCAACGACCAGCACGTGAATCATTAGAATTAAATACGGGTGATGTACATGGAATGCAACCAATACTTGGATAATTTTGATCATGTAATTCATTATAAGGTAAGTCCTTATCACGTATATAAGACCATACTTCTTCTTCTGTCCAATAGATTAAGGGACACACTTTAATCGATTTAAATCTTTCATCTTTGTTAATGAAATTTGTATGTGCTCGTGTTGGTGATTGTGCTCGTCTAAGACCTGATATCCAAGCTACAGCACCAGATAATACGTCTTCTAGAGGTTTAATCTTGCGTATGTAGCAACATTGATTAGGATCATTCTTCCATAAAGCAGGATTATATTTCTCACCTTGTTCCTCTAACGTAAGTTCCGGTTTTTTCATTTTAATGCGTAATTGTGGATATTTATCTTTCACCCTATCTATTAAGTCATATGTTTCTTGAAAATGTAAATCAGTGTCTAAAAATACAATTTGTGCGTCGGGTTTAATTTGAGAAATCAAGTCAATCAAAACCATACTCTCAGCACCAAAACTGCAAGAATAAACAATATCATTTTCATAAGTTTGATATGCCCATTTTAAAATCTCATAAGCACCTTTTGTCTCATCATTAATATCTAATTCATTTATAAATGGATCGTTTTGAAAATTGTCATAAGTAATTCTTTTTATAGACATTTGTGGAGCCCCCCTATCACCTTATCAATCCATCCAAATCAATAAAACATATCAGAATTGTCAGAATAATTATGTTTAATACTTTAACTACTTTTATAACGAAAGTCAAGGTAACTCGAGAAATTATCGAAATAAAGATGAGATTAATTTAAATTTTTTGTACTATATGCTCATAAAAAAATTTAAAGAGCCTACACATATGATATGGCAGACTCTTTAATAATTTCTTTTCCATTCGTTTATAGTGGCTTCATTCAAAATATTACAAATGAAACAAGATTATTTTATTCTTTAATTCAAGTAAAAGACAGGCATTTATTTTAATAATTGTCTTATTAATTCCTCCATTTGGTTAGGATTATCACAAGGTAAAAATCGTTTAACAATATTTCCCTGTTGATCGACTACAAATTTAGTAAAATTCCACTTAATTTGCGAACCAAATAATCCTGGTTGTTTACATTTTAATAATGTGTACAAAGGGTGCTCATGCTCTCCATTAACGTTAATCTTAGCATGGATGGGGAAAGTAATACCAAACTTATATTTATATACGCGATAAATATCTTTGATTAATCCTGGCTCCTGATTATTAAAATCATTGCAGGGGAAGCTCAAAATCTCAAGACCATACTTATGATATTTTTTATAAAGCATTTCTAATTTATTAAATTGATCATTCAAAGTACAATTAGTTGCAGTATTTACGATAATGAGCACTTTCCCTTTATATTTTTTTAGTAAATAGGTAGAACCATCATAATTCTCTACCGCAATATCATAAATACTCATTTAGTTACACCTCTACATCATCGCCAATTTCAATAAATCTATAACGCCACTGGAAGCTCCAGGAAATGCAAAAATATTTTGATTTAAATCGTGTGCAGTAAGTTTTTGATTAATGATAAAGACTAGGAGATTAACCAAATCACCAGCGTCATTCCCATAAATCTCTGCTCCCACTAAACGTTTTTGACTATCTAATACAATTGACATTTCAGCTTCTGTTTCGTTTTGATACTCAAATACCATTTGTCTTCCGAATGGTATATCTTTAATTATATACGTATCATCTTTCTTAGCCTCGCTTACTGTGACACCTATTTGAGATAAACGAGGCAATGAATAAAGCACTGAAGGTATTGGTGGATACTGGATGGCCTCTGTATTCAATCCAAGGATATGGGCAGCGATATAATTAGACTCAAATGTAGCTGTAGGAGTAAGCTTAGGAATCATTTTATCGATAACGTCCCCACTTGCATATATATTTTTTACATTTGTTCTTAAATAATCGTCAACCTCAATACCTCTATCACTAAATTGTATACCCACTTTTTCCAAACCTATTTGCTCAACATTAGGCTTTCTACCTGTTGCATCCAGTACATAATCTGTTTCAATCATTTTTCCAGACTCAGTTTCTACTATAAAACGTTGCGCATTCGGTCTAACTGACTTGGTATTCTCACCAAAGTAAAATTTAACACCTTCATCTTTTAACTTTTGAATTAATTTATTGACGTGAAATTCGTTAAACCCTTCAAGTGCCTGATTTGTATGATGAATCACATTGACCTCTACACCAGATTTGACCATGATAGAAGCGAATTCAATACTGATAATACCTGCTCCAATAAAAGTTATACTATTCGGTAAAGATTGCATTGATAAAAATTCCCGACTATCATGCGTATATTCTTTACCTTCGATATCTAATTGATGACTATGTTGTCCAGTTGCTATAACAATATAATCTGATTGTAATGTTGTATTATTTACCTCTATTGTATGAGCATCTACAATTTTACCTTTCCCCATGATTACATCAATTCCCTGTTGTTCAAACATAGATGTGAGGGTTTCAGACATAGGATTAATGACTTGCTCTTTGTAACGCATTAAATTCTTCCAATTCACTTCTAAATTGTGACTATCAATAATATTAGGATATTGTTTGGCTTCTTCAAGCACTTCATAAGGTCCCTCTAATAAAATTTTCGCATTACAACCATAGTTAGTACATGTACCGGCGATGGTATCTTTTTCAACTATAGCTACTTGCTTACCACTTTGCTTTAATGTTAACGCAGCATGCCAAGCTGCATGACCACTTCCTAAAAATACTACATCATATTGTTTCATTAACTCTCATCCTTTCTTATTTTTCTATGAGATGTTTTAATGTTTTCTCTAGTTCTTCAAACACATACTTCGTTTCATCATACTCCGTTGTATCAAATTCTTGTGGTAAGCAACTTGAAATTGCTTCAAAAACTGCTTCTTGTTGTTGTTGTCCATTGTCAGTTAACGTAATTATCAACTGTCGTTTATCAGATTGTTGACGTTCTCTTTTAACCCATCCAGATTGCTCAAGTCTTTTTAGTAATGGAGTTAAAGTGTTACTGGATAAATCCAAATGTCTACCGATTGAATTTAATGTTTGAGGATTCTCTTCCCATAACGTCAGTAATACTAAATACTGAGAATAAGTTATACCAAACTGTTTTAACTTTTTCTCATAAAATTGAGCAAATAAACGACTTACATTATATGCTGAAAAACAAAGCTGATTCGCTAACCTCATTTGTTCTTGTTTCACATATTCACCTCTTTTCAATCGCGCGCGATTGATTATAGTGTAAAATGACTCGCACATTTTCACAATATTTATGCTCACAAATAAAATTTTCTTATTTAAACATCAATTATAAAGTTAAAAAGACTTGGAATAATACTATATTCAAGATACCCTGACCACTAATCATAGAAAAAGCCCAAGACACTCTTTGAGTTCTTAGGCTTTCCATAAGCGATATATTTAAATTTGATTTACATTTTCAATGACAGTAACGTCTCCATTTTTAACATTAACTAACACAGAGAAGTCATTATCTTTGTTACTATCATAAATGAGCTGGCTTGAATTTCTATCATCCGGTTCATTATACATACTTAAAAATTGATCTTCTGAAATATGATTAGGTGCTACACCTACGCTAACAACTTCATTATCATCGTAGGCTACAGCTAAATCACCATATGTTTCATAACTCCACTTCAAACTTTCTACAGAACCATTGGATGTTCCAAATTTATCTTCAACTTCTTCACGTGTCATTCCATTATAAACACCTCTATATCCACTTGTTGAAGCTGACTTCATATAACCTTGATCAAAGTCATTACTAAAAACATCAATGCTTGGACCAGTAGATTGGTCGCTATTTTGATTACTTTCATTTGATTGTTGAGACTGTGTTGTTTGATGACTTTGCTCATCACTAATATAATGATTGTAAGCATAGTACGCACCATACAATAGTGCTGCTATCAACAAGACAAATATAATTGATAGTACAATCAACCAACCTGTATGTTTCTGTCCTTTATAAAATGTTAAATCATGATCTTGTCTTTCCTCACGAGAAATATACGATTGCTGTTCACGCATATGTTCAATTTGATTTTCACTTTTTCTTTGTGTCGATGTCTGTAAATGTTTTCCACATTTATTACAAAATGACTGTTCCTTTTTTACCGGATTTCCACAATGAGGGCAGAATTTCATTTATATCACCTTTCCTCTAAACGATTGTATTCCTCACGCAACTGATTCACCTGAGTTAGCCCTGCTTTCATAAGTATAAATATAAATAGCCATGCAATTATAATTAATAGAATATATTTTAAATAACCACTACTTAAAAGTGTTATTTCCGTATCCCATATTCCGTGCAATGTCACTGCCACAAAAAAGAAAAATATAAAACGTTTATCGATGATATTCGCCCATTCGAAATGGTTTGTTTCTTTCACTATTACTGCCGCAGCACCAACAATAGCTGCCCAAACGAGGTGACCGCCTAAAGCTGTCCAACCTCTTTGTATAGTAATTTCAGTAATATTATTAACTCCATCAACTAAATTAAATCCAAACCTAAATATATAACCGGCTGATTCAAACACCGCGAACCCTGCACCAACAGCAGCACCGATAAGTAATCCATTGAGTATTTTATTTGTTTTTAAATAATTGATAAACAAAATAACAACAGTTGCTTTTCCAACCTCTTCAACAAATCCTACTATGAATGCATCTGTTATAGTCATAATTCCATAATATTGCGATTCAGTACTAAATGTAACAAATTGATATAAAATCATTGTACTAATAAGTGACAATACACCACCAATAAAAAACATCCTCATTACATCAAAGATACTAATGTTTTTAAATACATTAGATTCGAAGAAGAAGATTAACCCTGAAATAGGAACTAATAGTGCGCCAATAAATATCATTCCTGGTATGGCATTGGCATTACCAAATACATTTGTTAATATCCATAACGCTAGGAAAGTGATACCTAAAGCTAAAAATACACGCGAGAATACCCAAGGTCTCCCCCACTCTTCGGAAACTTCATTAATATGTGGCGTCGTACGCTTTGTTCCAGCAATAAATACATCATCCGCTTCATCTTTGGTGTGAGATTTAAACACCTCGGAAAACATATCACGCAAATTCAATTTTAAACTTTCATCATTCCCTGCTAGCCTACCTATTGATTTCGTTGTGTTATTAAATAGATGCTTGGCTTCTTCTGTTAATCGAATGCGATCTGCAGTTTCATTTTCAATTTCAGGTTTTGTGTTTGAATATGTATGTGACCCTATGTTGTCATTTGCATTTGATAATGTTTGCTGAAGAAAATGACCACAATTGATACAAAACTTATCATCGACATTTACTACTTTGTGACACTTTGGACATTGTCTTTCTTGACTACTAAAAAAATGTTCAATTTTTGTCTTTGGATTATCTAACACACTCTGTCCACAATTAACACAAAATTTATCATCCTTCTCTAAATGTGCCCCACAATTAGAACAAATCAATTCAATCCCTACTTTCAAGTTATCTCTATAAAAAAGTTGTTATCAATATTTTAAATTAATTCTCATAAAATCGCTATATTCTATGACAGATAAACTGTTAATTTTCGTATTGCAAAATAAAACGTCGATAAAAGCGACTGCTTTTATCGACGTTGCTCTTCGTATCTTATACGTTGACGATATCCATATGTGCTCTCTTTAATGAGTTCATCATTAAGTAAACCAGCTCCAATTGCACCTGCAACTGTCGAAATTGAAGCTGCAAACCATGGAATACTTAAATACAAATCAATGCCTGCAGGACCTTTTAATCCAACTTGCTGACCTAAAAATCCTGATGGCAATAATACGATTTCAGCAATTAAGAAGAGTAAATATAGAATAATATAATAAATGATAATGGCAAAAATCAATGTCATTATTGTTGTAAGATTGTATAACCAAGTAATACGCTTATGATTGCTTTTATTAACTGGTTCCCATAAATCATGTGACATCATTATCCATATTAACATTCCAATAATCGCAATAATTGAAATTCCAAATAAGCGCCACATTGAAAAGTTATAAGCCATTTGCCACATCGTTGTAAATACAAGTCCAAAAGCACCTGTAGTAAATGCAATAGCTACTATATTACTTAAACTTGCCATCATATTTAATGGATTATTCGCAAAGGTCATTCCACTAACAAGACGAAACATGCCTCTAGAACGTGAACTAGATAAATATCTTAAGTGATAAGAGTCTGTTTCTTTCATATATATTGTTTCTTTGTCTATTTTAGAGAGCGGAAATTGCTTTTTCACTGAATTTTCTATTTGATTATTATTATCATAATTACGACTTTCTTGTTCAGCTTCATTTAATTCTTGAATAATATTATAAATCGCATGCTTGAAACGTTTTTTAACTGGACGCCAGCCAAATGCCGGATATGAGAAAATAGCTGCACCATTTTCCATATTAATATCTAGTGCCATCACTTGCTTGTCAGCAAACATCGGCAAATCTGTAATTGCTATCACATAATCCCATTGTCTCTTATCGTGATAATCAGCTACTTTCTCAAAAATTTCATCTACAGATTCAGCAAAACCAGTAAGCGGATCAGTAACTAAATCAAAAATCCATTCTTGCTGATAATCATAATGCGTAGATAACATTTTAGGCATTTCTTGTATAAGATTTTCTGCAAGATGTTCAGTAACACCTGGAGCGACGACTAGACCCACAGTTTTTTGATTTGTCATGCGTCATCCTCCTCTCTATGTCCTTGTTTTTTACCTTCATATTGTTCATTATTTCCATCTTTACTTGAAGTTTGTTGTTCGACATTTTGTTGTGATACATCACGAGAAGTTTCTTGTTCTTTTTGTTCTTGCTCAGCTTTTTTATAACGATGATATTGTCTATAAGAATAAGTAATACGACGTATTTTCTCTTCATTTTCAACAGTTGATCCCATAGCCCCAGCTAAAAGCCCTAATGATGATACAAACCAAATCAATCTCATATAATTTGAGAACGTAAATTGTGCTTGGGCACTCGTCCAACTATTAAATAATTCCACAGGGACAAAGAGTGTGATACTGATGATTAACAATAAATACAAAATGACATAATTTATGAGTGTAATCAAACTAAGTGTAACAAGTGTGGTTGAATTATAAATATATCGATATACACGCTGAGATTTAGCAGTTTTCTTTTCAATCAATTGATGCGCATAGAATAGCCATCCGGCCATCCCAAGTATGGCAATCACCATCAATATGATAAGTCGAAGCGGTGAATAAATCACGCTTAATTCCCATGGCATTGAAAATATGGAGACATAAGTTCCTGTTGCAAAGGCAACTGAAATGATTTTCTTAAAATTAAAGATGTTTTTCCAAGGCTGATTTGCTCGTGTCAGTCCACCAATTAACTGAATCCAACTTATGATAAATAAAATATTAATATATCGTTGCTTTGATGTTGCGTCTTCGTCTGGTTCTACAGCCTTCACGCGTACAAAAGGATGTGGCGCATTTTTGTTTTTCGGTTGATTATAATATAATTGTTCAATCAATGAAGTCATCGTTTTAACTAGCTTGCGCTTTAAATCAATAAAACCTAGTGACGGTAATGATAGCATTGCAACATGTTTGTCACTATTAAAGTCGCTGACTACCACTTTATTATCTGAAATACTTGGCAAATCTGTCAGGCAAACAACGTAATCCCACTGATGTGCCTCTTTAATTTGTGCTGCTTTTTCAACACTTTCATGTACATCCTCTGCAGATCCTATCATGAGATCGACTTTGATTTCGAAATTCCATCGATTATGTTTAGTCCGCTTTGACAATAACTGTTTAACATTTGGAATTATATTTTTTGCATGTTGATGCGCTATACCTGGTGAAGGTATAATTCCGACTGTTTGCATCGTCGTTGTCCCTCCTTTCTAATTTTTAAATCAACTTTATTCATAGTTAAAAAGTGCACGTGATCACGCTGATAAACGTTCTTAACGTACACTTTTGTTTTGTTACTCATTAAGTTTTAATTGTAACATTTATTTTGCTAACACTAGTGGTGAGAAGATAATATAACTTACTACTACTAATGCAAGAACAATAATACCTGCAACGTAACGATATTTCCAAGGCGTCATATTTACTTTCGGTTGATGCGTGTTTAAATCAAACTCACTAGATGGTTTAACTTTGTTAAAGATCAAAATTATAATTAAATCTACAAAGAATAATACACTAAATGTGTATAGATAATTAATTTCTGTAAATACAAAGCTGATGATGGCATATAAAATTATATGTGTGAAGAGTGTCACTTTAGCGCCCAATTTAGATGTGCGTTTAGAAAAGAAAGCGACTAAAATCAAAGCTAGCACAGGCATACTATACACACCATTAAACTGTTGAACTACTGCATAAAGACCACTAGGGAATAATGAGATGACTGGTGCAAGTGCTACAACAATAACTCCAATGACTACAGTAGCAATGTGTCCCACTCGAGCAATATGTTTATCTGATTTATTTTTTCCAAAAATAGGTTGATAGAAATCGAGTGTTAATAGTGTAGTCGTACTATTCAATGAGCCAACAAATGAGCTCAATATTGCACCAAAAATAACCGCACCAAATAAGCCGAATGCCCATTCTGGTAATACTGAAGTTACAAGTGCAGGGTAAGCGTTATCTGATTTATCAAGACTACCATTAAAATAGTTAAATGCTACTACACCTGGTAAGACTGTAAATAATGGTCCGAACACTTTAAATAAGCTTAAATATATTGCTCCTTTTTGAGATTCTTTTAAATTTTTAGCTGCGAATGCTTTTTGAACTATCATCTGGTTTGCGCACCAGAAGAATAAATTGTTAAAGAACATACCGAAGAATAGGGTTGGCCAAGGCACAACATCCGAATCCACCTTACCAAAACCATTCAATTTCTCAGGTGTGTCTTGCACGATTTTATCGAAGCCATGTAGGAAGTTGCCATCTCCTAATTGACCTAGACCTAATATTGTAATCGTAAGTCCACCTATGATTAAAGCCATGCCATAAATTGAATCACTAAAAGCACTTAACGATAAACCACCTATAAATAAGTAAATAATACCAATTATACCAATAATAGATGAAATAATGATGACAGCTGTTGAACTACTTACACCTAAATATTCATCAACTTTAAACATTTTATTGAACACTAGGGAACCAGAGTACAATACTACAGGCAAGAAAGATACGACATATGTGAAGATAAATAAAATGGAGACAAAACGTTTAGTAAATGTATCATAACGTAATTCCAAAAACTCAGAAATTGTATTAACACCGTATTTTAAATATTTAGGAAGAAAGACCCATGCCAACAATACAACTGCTATGGCAGCCGTAACCTCCCATGCCATTACTTCCATTCCTTGTGCATAGCTTTGACCATTTTGCCCAACAATTTGTTCTGTCGACAAATTGGTCATGATAATTGTTGAGGCAACTGTAAATCCAGTAAGGCTATTTCCTCCCATAAAATAACCATCTGAACTATTCGTTTTAATTTTTCTTGACTGCAAATAGGCATAAAAAGAAATGCCACCTACGACCATAATAAATAAAATAATCGATATCCAATTCATTTAATATGTTCCTCCTTTTCACTTTTGTTGATTGGATATAATTAAAATGAATCCTAAAAAACAACGATAGCGACTTATACGTAAAACAATGAATGTATCTACATCAACTTAACAACATATTATTGTAAAGTGATAAATGTTTCATATGTGAATTGCGTTTGTCATTTCGTATACAACTCATATATTGACAGAAATATAAATTTTAAAACTTCTTTTTTGTTTTTAAAATGAATTGTACACTTTAGAACATTTTTTAATAGCGGCATTTTTCCAATATATTTTTTAAAGTATCCTTGCACTAAATTTAACTATAGAAATCACTTCATCATTTTAAAATAATAATTAAATTTTTATACTAAAAAAGCGAGACCGATTCTTTTCAGATTCGTCGTCTCGCTCCCGTACAACTGACTATGATTCGAAACAGTCAGTAACAAGCATTTTTCAATTCATTTATTTATAATAAAAGTTTCAAACATTAAAACATTTGATATAGGTATTCAACCTTTAAATCGTTTGTACTATTTGTATGGTTGATTATCATGATTATGGTTTTCTCGTTTATCTTGATCATTCAAGGCGTGATCATGATGAGATGTTGATGGTTGACCAATATGTGGTTCATTCATATTATATTGTTGTTGTTCACGTTTCTTTTCTTCTGGCACAACATGTGAATGTATGTCATTACTGTATTGAGAATTGATTTGGTCATTTTGTGTTTGTGGTTTACGTACTAAAAGCATGATACCTGCTATTAACCATAAGACACCAGCCATAAAACTTAAAAAGAGACCAATGATTCCTGTAATAACGAGTAATATTCCTGATACTTTTGCATTTTTACCAATTAAAATAGCGGCAACTATTGATACAATTAATAAAATGAGAAGTATAATAATTAAAACGACACCTAAACCTAACATAATATTATAAGTTTGGTATGCTAAATCATATTCCCCTGGATTTTCTTCTATAAATCCTTGAATCATTCCATTTTTAAAATCACTTGTTTGTGTCATTATGAAAAATATGCCTATTAAAAATACATACAACAGATGTAATCCATTGCCAATCCATGAAAGTATTAATTCACCTTTACGTTGTATCATTCTTGTTCCTCCTTTTCACCTATTCATTTAATTCCCTAATTTTTTTAAACATATGCATTAAATTAGATATATTGTAATTTATCTTTCTTAAAATATATAAATATTAATGCTTACCGTTTATCATCGTATAATAAATTCTAGAAGTAATCCAGTACATCATTGAATAAAAAATAATAAATACAACTATCACACCTACATAACTTGTAGCATATAGTCCCAAGTCATATTGACCAACGATTCCTAATACAGAGTATATGATGCGAAAAGCAGCTAACGTATGTATAATTGCAACAATTACAGGAATGAGAAATACCCATATTACTTGTTTATTAATTGTTTTTTTGATTAAATTTTCATCTAATCCAAGTTGTTTCATCGTTATATATGCATCTCTATCTTCATGTCCTTCTGAAACTTGTTTATAATACATCATAAGAAATATACCTATCAATAAAACTAGAGATACAACACTTCCAACAAAAACTAAACTTGAGTTGACTTGTTTCCACATCAATAGATTTTGTTTTTTCACTTGAAATTCAATATCATGTTGAACCCCTATTTTCTTAATACGATGATTCAACTTATCCTTTTCTTTTAATACATTAAATTCAACGGCAGTTTGGACTTGATTAGGAGTGATGACTAAATTTTCATCATTATGATTACGATAATCATTAACAATACGATCCATCAGTTGTTGTTGATTCACAATTAAAGTTATACCATCTGCATAGAGTAAGTTATCCATATTTGTAGACTCAATATATTTAACTCTGTATGTTTTCCCGAATATATTGAGCGTTTTCATTTTTTTAAATAATGACACACTTGTACTAATTGCAATTTCATCATCATTTAATTTTATTTTTTTATTGTTTTTATTGTAATCACTTTTATTATATATAGAAATAAAGGAGTTGAATTTTCGCTTATTTCCAAAATTAAATAAACCACTCGATACAGTTTGTCTTTTTAGCTTTTTATGTTTTAAGCCTCCCTGCAATTCAGCTCCCACCATACCTCGTGCATAAATTTTAAATTGACCAGTTGGAACTTCTTGGCGAATATCTTTTTTTAAATTTTCTATCTTACGTTGAATTTTGCTATTTTTATGAAAATCACCAATATAATAACCTGCGTAATCATTTTTAAATGCAAATTCAAACCTGTGATCCATATTTCTATAAGTTGAGACTGTCATACTTAACGTAACAATCAGAAATGTACACATAAATGAAATCGTAGCTAAACCAATCGCACTAGATTTTACGCGTGATTTAAGTCCTGCAATAAAGAAAAAATGATTGGGTTTATAATAATAATGATCTAATTTTTGTAACATTTCTAAAACTATTGACCCTAAGCTAACAAAAAGCAAATAGGTACCGATAAGCGTTGACAAAATCGCAAAAAATATAATCCCCAAGGAACCGATAGCCGTGTTAGGTTTTATAGCTAAATAATAGCCCATTCCTATAAAAATTAATCCTAAAATTAAAAATATTATTAACAGTACACGGGATTTTTCATGTGTCTTACTTTTATTTTTAAGCAGTAACTGTAAGGAATTTTTAAATGATATTTTAAAATTGTTAATAACAAACAATATGATCATCAAACTGAGTAGCATGGTTAATGTGATTTTCATTGACAAAACATCAAATGGATAATCTGACAACTGAGGTTGATGCGTATTAACTAGCTTGTTAAATAACATAAAAAAGAGCTCACCAAATAAGTAACCTCCAACAATGCTCAATATTGCAGATATAATAAATTGAATGAAAAGTTCAATCAAGATGATGAGTCTTAGATGTTTTTTCTCCATGCCAAGAACCATATTTAAGGCAAATTCCTTTTTCCTACGATTCATAACAAAGTGATTTGCATAAATTAAAAATATGAATAATAACATCGTCATAAACACTATTCCAATCATCGCAGATATTTTCAATTCAGGATGATGCTCATTAAAGTAAATGTTAGTTGTTAACGATAACAATATGTATTCAATACCGAATAAAATACTTATTACGCTAATAAATGGAACAATGATATGACGTTGATTAACAAAATTTTGTTTAATCATTTTCCACAAAATCTTGAAAGTCATATTAGTCACCTACTCCATTCAATATGGCCAAATTATCAGCAATACGCTTTTGATAATCTGTTTGCGATTCTTCACCACGATAAATCTCATGATATAAACGACCATCTTTGATAAAGATGACACGGTTCGCATATGACGCGTCAATATTTGAATGTGTGACCATTAATATAGTTTGATGCTTTTGATTAATTTTTCGAAATAAACACATAAGGTTTTTAGAGGTTTTTGAATCAAGTGCACCAGTGGGTTCATCAGCTAATAATAATTTAGGTCGTGCTATCAACGCACGGGCTATAGCTATCCGTTGTCTTTGTCCCCCAGATATTTCAGACGGATATTTTTCAAGCAAGTCTTCAATTCCTAATTGTTCACTTATTTCCGTTAAGCGTTTTTGCATTATTTTCGGACGTTCATTTGCAAGTACAAGAGGCATCAAAATATTATCTTTGTTCGACATCGTATTCAACACATTAAAATCTTGAAACACAAATCCCATCATTTCTCTGCGAAAGCGTGCAATGTCTTTATTCTTCAATTGATTAAGCGGCAACCCGTCTAACTTTATTAATCCTTCAGTTGTACGATCAAAAGTAGCAATTAAATTGAGTAATGTAGATTTACCTGAACCTGACTCGCCCATGATTGCTACAAATTCATTTTCATCAATTTCAAGGTTCATTTGATTTAAAGCCGTTGTCGTGTTCATACCTCTGCCATAGACTTTTTTTACATTTTTAACCTCTAATAACACTATGCAAACTCCTTTCTCCCTTTCTACTACATCATAAAATAAAAAGAATGCCAATAACATTCATAATATCTTACAAATATCATTGGCAAACTTACAATTTTGAAAGTTTATTATTTTTCTTTAGTAAAATGTATAAAAAATACTGTCCCCTGATTCAACTCTGATTGTACAGTTACTTGTATATTTAAATGATTTGCAATGTGTTGCACTATAAATAAACCTATACCTGTTGATTGTTCATTCAATCTACCGTTAAATCCTGAGTATCCTTTATCAAAAATTTTAGGAATATCTGCTTTACTAATCCCAATACCATTATCTTTAATCTGTAGAGTTTGATTGGCAACATCAAAATCTATCCATATATCTTTACCTTTAGCATATTTTAAAGCATTATTTAAAAGTTGCTCTATCATTATAGAAGCCCATTGTGTATCGGTTAAAATGATGTCCTCACTTTTTTCATAATGGATTTGCGTCTTTTGTTCAATAAACTGAATTCTATATTTTAAAATCAACGGCCGAATCAAATCATCAACTGTCACTTTGGTAATTGTCATATCTGACTCTTCATTTAATAATTTTAAATAACTTAATGCGAGGCTTGTATAATTATCAATGTGCACAATTTCTTGTCTAACACGATTAACTACATTCTCCTCGTTTCTCTCCAAAAGTAATTGTGAGGCAGTGATAGGTGTTTTAATTTGATGTACCCATGTTAAAAAATAACTTTCAACATCATTACGATATTCAATTTGCTGATTCTTAACATGTGCTAACTCATATTCTAAATATGCCACTTTATCTTTAAGATGTTCGTTCTTTTTAAAACTTAAATACTTTATCCACCAACGTACACACATCAATAGTAATATGATACTGATTGCTAGTACGTATGCATCAAATGGTAAAGAAAATACATAAAATATAAGTGCAAAAAATAATAGAATTATTAAAATAATTGAAATCTCATTACGAATCGATTGAATATATGCAAACTTCATATGTCTCAAACCCTGTATCCTACATTTTTCTTTGTCTCAATTAAATTATCGACACCGATAGAAAGTAATTTTTTTCGTAATCGCGTCATATTTACTGCGAGTGTATTGTCATCAATAAAATTCTCAGATTCCCAACATTTCTCAATTAAAGCTGTACGACTTACATATTTGTTTTCATTTTGAAATAATAACTTTAATATCTGTAGCTCTGTTAAGGAAAGTTGAACATGTTCATTATCCTTGCTAAGCTTTGCCTCATCAACAATTAGTTTACAACCTTTAACAGCTATTTCATCACGAGCTATTGATAAATCATAAGTGCGACGCAATAGTGCCTGAATTTTAGCTACTGTTAAAGACAAGTTAAATGGTTTCTCGATAAAATCATCGCCACCCATTTGGATAGCCAGAATTTGATCCATATTGTCTGTTCTTGAACTAATAAACATAATAGGCACATGAGATACTTTTCGTATTTCTTGGCACCAATGGAAGCCATTAAGTGTTGGTAGATTGATATCTAATAATACGAGTTGTGGTTCTACTCGGCGAAAATCTTCCATTATCCTTTCAAAATTATCAACCACATGCACCTCATAATTCCATTTAGATAGCTCATTAGCTAAACTTTCAGCAATCACGAAATCGTCTTCTACAATGAAAATCTTCATATATGTTCACCTTTCACTATCTTTTCACTCTTATTTATCATCATCTAAATTTTTATTTTGCTGTTGTTCTTTGTCGATATAATCAGCTTGTTGCTGTTCTACATGATTCGAATTTTGTTCTTTTGAATTTTTCTTTCTACGTTTTTCTTCTAATACGCTTAGTACAATAAACAAAATAATTAATATTGGAGATAACATTACAAATATCATTGTCTCACCTTCTCTTAGGGGCTCTAACCCCTAATAATTATGATACCTATTATAGATTATTTTACATGTTTATTACTAAGAAATACATTGACATGATGGTATTATTTTAACAATATTATCACTTTGAGAGATATAAAAGGGCATCAAATATAGAGCCATACATTTTATTTAAGTGATAAAATTTTATAATATGTAAAAATAATATTACTTTACATTATATTTACTAAAAACTAACTCTCAGTCAAAGTTTGTCTTTTATACTTAAATTATCATACATATTGGGAGGCAATTTATTTATGAAATTTATGAATAAAATGGGCAAGACGACGCTTGCTTCATCAATCGTAGCAGCATCCGTTTTAAGTACAGTGAACGTATCATATGCTTCAGGTAGCTCAGAACAAAGTGCTCAAACTAAGCAAACACAAAACGAAGCCATTGCTTTCGGCAACACAAAAAATCCAAAAAATGTCATCTTCATGGTTGGCGATGGTATGGGACCTTCTTTTAACACTGCATATCGTTATTATAAAAATAAACCTGGTGCTAAGAAAATGACTCCAACTGCTTTTGATAAATATCTAAAAGGAACAAATCGTACTTATTCTAATGATCCTAAAGAAAATGTTACAGACTCTGCTGCTGGAGGAACAGCTTTTAGTACCGGTCACAAAACATATAACGGTGCGATTAGTGTTGATACAAATAAAAAACCAATTAAATCTGTGCTAGAACAAGCTAAAGAACAAGGAAAATCAACTGGCTTAGTAACTACTGCTGAACTTACTGATGCAACACCTGCTGTATATGCTGCTCATATAGATTCACGCGACAAAAAAGATGAAATTGCACAGCAATTTTATAATGATAAAATAAATGGCAAACATAAAGTCGATGTGATGTTAGGTGGCGGAGCAAAATACTTCGGTAAAGAAAATAAAAATTTAGCGAAAAAATTCAAAAAAGACGGTTATGATATCGTTTCTAATAAAGATGAATTAAATCAATCACAAAGCAAGCAAGTCTTAGGTACTTTCTCAGAAAAAGATATGCCATTACAAATAGATGCACCTCAATCTAATCCGTTGCTAGTAGACATGCAAAACAGTGCACTAAATAAATTAAGTAAAAATAATAAGGGATTCTTTTTAATGGTTGAGGGTGCCTCAATTGATAAAGCTGCCCACCCTAATGATATCACTGGTGTGATGTCTGAAATGTCTGGTTTCGAAACAGCTTTTGATAATGCTATTAATTATGCAAAGACACATAAAGATACACTTGTTGTAGCAACTGCAGACCACTCAACTGGTGGTCTATCAACCGCAAAAGGTAAAGATTATAAATGGAATCCAGAGGCTATTCACAAGATGAAACATTCTGGAATGTATATGACAAAACAAATTGCTGATGGAAAAGATCCTGAAAAAGTAATTAAAGATGGATACGGCATTGATTTTCCAAACAAACAACTCGATAAAGTCAAAAAAGCAGCAGACGACCTTCACAAACTACAAAAAGAAGGTAAAGATGATAAAGACGAAAAAGTTGTAGAACAAACAACAAAATTACAAAATGCAATTCAAAAACCAATTAACGATGCTTCACACACAGGTTGGACAACCAATGGCCATACAGGTGTAGATGTTAACACATATGCATATGGGCCAGGTTCTAATAAATTCAAAGGGAATATGGAAAATACCCAAAGCGCTAAAAACATATTTGACTTTTTCGGAAACAATGTAACATCAAATCAAAATTAGTTATAAAGTTTAAATTTAATATAATTAAGAAAGGGACAGTCGTCGTTATGACCACTGTCCCTTTATCAAGTAAATAATATATTTTATACACATAAGATGTAATAACTATTAAATATAAATCGCTTATAATTCTGCATTCGACATTGTGCTCTTTTTGATTTGATACTTTTTAAAAAGTTGGAACCCTACTGCGCTTCCAATAACGAACGTTGATGCTACTGTTACTCCAATAGTTACACGATTAGACATATTCTTTTCATCTTTCACATTTTTTTGCTGTGCTAAACGTGCCATCTTATTTTTAAAAATATTCATAACAGTCTTGTGTGCTTTAGCTTGAGTTAGTTTATATACTACCCAAGGTAATGTAGGTTCATATTCTTGTAAAGCAATAATACCCTCATTGGTGTTTCTTATTCTTCGGAATTCAAAGCGTGCATTTCCACCATCATTTGAATGTGCTAAATCGCCACCCACAATATTATATACCACCATATCTTCTGTAGAGTCAGCTTCATCACGTTCCATTTTTAAAATGAATTTATTAATGAAGGGCAAATTCATATTAAATTCTCGTTCATTTATCGTACCTTTAACGAGATGTAGTGTGATATTATTAATGAATTTTGCATATTCTTTAGTCACATCTTTAATCGAATAACCTTCCGGAATTTTAAACCGTGTAATGGCTCGTACATCTTTAATTTCTTGATGCATACGTCCAAATGATTGAGAATTTTTCGAATCCGACTTTTTCTGAGAAGTCTTTTGTTCTTCTCTTAGTGCTCTTTTCACACTATCTTCAAAGGTGATATTTCCTACGGACAAGTTAGACACAACGCGTTTTCGATGTGGTACCATATCGTGAATCAAACTATTCATTAATGGATATACCATTTCTTTCGGTACATTTGAAATCAGTTGTACCCAATAACGACTTACGATAATGGGTATAATAGGTAAATCAAGCATAGGTAGTCGCTTATCAAGTACGTTAGCTGTGCGCTGTATCAGCGTTTTATAATTCATCACTTCAGGACCTGTGATATCAATTGCTTCGTTATCTTTGGGTGTTCGATTCACCAATGCTGCTAAACCATCTATCACATCGTCAATGGCAACAGGTGCAATTTTATTGTAAGCCCAACTAGGCAAAACCATTGCTGGTAATCTCTCAACTAGTCTTTTAAGAATTGGATAAGAAATTCCTTTTGCACCAATAATTAAACCTGCACGTAATGTGCTAACTGGTATACCGTAATCACCAAGAATTTTTTCACATTCAAGTCGATTTCTTAAATGCGCAGACAGCTCATCATTTTCTGGTATTAAACCACTCATGTAGACAATATGCTTAACACCCTGCTTTTGAGCCGCACGCGCAAAATTATCCGCTAACAATGCATCCATATCTTCAAAGCTAGCCTGCGTTAATTTTGCTGATGGCATCATAGAGTGTACTAAATAAATCGCTGTATCTACATCTTTCATTACTTTTGTAATTTCGTCCAAATCAAATAAGTCTGCTGACTTCCACGTAACATTTTCTTCATCCGTTTTATTATGAGTATTTCTGGATATAGCTATCACTTCATGATCTTTTTTTAATTTATTCTTGAGATGGCTACCAATATAACCTGATGCACCAGTCAGTAAAATTTTAGACATATACTCCCCCTAGAATGTGTTTTAATGTTCTATAAAAATAGTTAGATTGTATACTTATTAAATTTGTATTGGTTATCATTGCTATATGTTAAATGTTTACTCAAAAATATGAAACTGAGACAAGATTCACATGATTCTTGTCTCAAAGTACCCATACTTATATTATTTCCCAGTAAATAACAACTTTCTTTAAGAAATCTGTTGTTTACAGTTTGATGAACTTGGATATTCTGGTTCCCCAAGAATTTTGGTCATTAACTTTTCACTGCTTTTCGAACTATCTTGTCTCATCAAACGATGAACCACTTTTGAATAATTTATATAATCAGTGCTACAAATTTGTTTAGCTAACATGCGTTCATTTAAAGAGGCTTTAAGAAAATCACCCACTTCAAACAAATCAAAATAAAAACCAACACTTTGTTTATATTGTTGCTCGTCTTCTTGAAGAATAAACACCGGCTTGTTCAAATGTATATAGTCAAAAATGGTCGACGAGTAATCTGTAATCATACATTCACTCAGAATATACAGTTCTTGAATATCAACAAGTTCATTGAAATAACAATGAATTCGATTATCTATTTGATTATATCTAGTTCTTAAATGACTTTCATTAGGATGAAGTTTCACAATAATCTCGTAATTCTCTGGTAAATATTTAAGTAAATCTTTTAAATTAATCTGAGTGACTTCTTTTCTTTGATTTCCCCTCCAAGTGGGACAATATAATATATATTTTTTATCATCATCTATCTTATACATATATTTAAGCTGTAACTGCTGGCGCTCTTGTAAATTATTATTATTTATTAAATATTCATTCTTAGGTGCACCGTATTCTAGAACTTTAAGATTTGGATTTTTATTTAGCATAAAGGCTGATTCTAACAATGTCGTATTAATATCTGATGATGTCAAAATGTAATCCCATTTTTTCATACGTGGTATGAATGCCTCTAGTTGTTGTTGTCTTTCATGTTGTTCATTTAAATCATTAACCATTTTCTTTAATGGAAAACCGTGCCACGTTTGAATAAATATCTGATCTGAAGACTTGTACACTTTATCCCATGAGTTACCATTGATAAAAACATACTTACACTTTCTAAACGTTTTAATATATTTCTCGCTTCCAAATCTAACGGGTGTAAAACCGTAACGTTTGATTTCCATATCAACAAGTGAATTGGTTGAACTCACATATATTTTTTTATGAGCATACTGTCTTTTAATAGCGAGAGCAATATATTTAGGATCTCCACTGAAATTCTTACCATGGAAAGACTCTATAAATATTGAGTCGTCGTCTACAAGTATTTGATTTAAATTTTTGATATAGCTCATATGCTTTCTTTTTTCATAGTACGTTTTACATTTATTAAATAAATATTTATTTTTTCTAATTAAATTCATCCAACGACTCTCTTTTAAACGACTTGCTATATCTATTTGTTTTTCACTACAGAGATGTTGATGAATTTTCTTCACTTTTACATGTTGAGATGAAGAAAAAGTTTCAACATGATTTAAAAATTCCTGTCCATAGTTAATACATTTAAACGTACTTTCCAACTGTCGATAATCTTTTTGTCGATCACAGTGACTATATTTATAGTCTAGAAAGTCTTTAATTATTTTACTATCTTTAATCATATCTTTGGTTAAAAAACGTATCGCTTCATATGGTGCATAGATATCCTTTAACACGTTATCATCACCATAGTAAACTAGCGCTTTATTCCCCTGTGCAATCGTTTCTAATATAGAATAGCCGAGCGTTTCATATGGTGAACTAGATATATAAATATAACTCTGTGGTTCTTTTTCATTAATATGAATATAATCATTAAGATGATAATAATTTATCAAATTTTTGTAAAGCATTTCTGAAGGACCATATCCTATTAAATAAAGTTGAGCATCGTCAACAATTTGGTTTTTAATGATGTAATTAAACAATTTAATAATATATGAAATATCTTTAACTTCGTCCTCAAAACGTGCTTTAATTAAAAAATTTCTTTTAGTATTTATTGGCTCTGATTTTAAATCGATATGTTGTGCATTTACGTATTGATTAAAAACCCGATGATAGTCATATTTAGCTATAAACTCATTTTTGATTCTAGCTGTACTCACTCGAACACAATCAATACAGTCTAATGCTAAATCTATATTCTCATTAATATATTCCAATGGACCATGTATTTCACCAACAATCTTAATCTTGCTATTTAATTTTTTAACTAGATATGCATGATTAAAAAAGGTTTCTCTAGTAATTATAAGTAGGTCTCCATGAGCAAGTTCTTTTCCACTATTAAATTGATGAATATGAAGATGCTTTGTGCTCAAACCTTCGTAAATAATTAGTTTTGTGATATCACTTTTATTATAGTTCTTATAATTAAAGTAGTGTACCTCATGTCCAATTTCTAATAAGCTTTTCACTAAGTTAATATTACTTCTTGATGTTCCACCCTTAGCGAAGATATTATATCCAAATATGTTAATCTTCATTTAATATCTCACTTCCCAAATACATTAAATTATTTCATCTTTAATATGTAGAACTCGCGAAAGATATTATACTTAATATTTGGAATTTTATCTACTTTATATATAATTAAAATAATTTTGAATTTTAAAATTAAAAAAGACACGACATGGTCGCAATCGACCTAGTCGTGTCTTCATATAATTATCATTAGTGAATCTTAATATTCAATGTTTGGAGCTTGGTTTACATGATTTTGGTATTTTTTGAAACCATAGAACGCTACACCAGCTAATGCTAAAATAACTGCTAATTTTTTCATCTTAATAACACTCCTTTCAAAGATGCGGTTCTTGAACAAACAAAATGTTCAATAGTTAATTACTATTATACACGTTTTATAGTTATTTTTAAAAACTTGAATTTCAAATTAACGTAATTTTTCCCTTATTTTCTAAAATTCATTATTAATTTTGAAACTACATAGATTTATTTTACAACTTAAATTACGATTTATGCTTATACCATTTCACTACAAATTATATATATCGTAAATACATACCGCATAATCATTTGAATGTAATCAACATAGAAAATACTATTTTAAGTCAAATTGTACTCTTACCATAAATTAAGAACTATAAAATATAACATAATCTTAAAACATCTCGTTCTTATCAAGATTTTTTAAGTAAGATATTGTTGTTTATCATTTATTAAAAATATTTTATGAATAAGTTTGATTGATAGCTTCATATAAAGCATTAACGAATTCTTGCATTGTGGGTGTCCAATTTTCTTTGTTGGTACGATTTTTTGTACTAGTATCTCCATTTTTAAAGAATGCTTTTCTTAAAGCAGTCGTTAATTCTAACTGAACGCCAGTGTTATTGTCTTCTCTATTAATGAAGTTTTTATTATTTTGACCGCCTAGATACTCTGGTGGAACTTTAACAGTAAATCCACGTCCAACAAGTTGCTTCTCTATAGCATTTCTCAAATCTGAACGAGGCCCGCCAAGATAGATAATCTCCTCAGTACCTGATGCGCCATGAATTGAAACAGTTGCAGTACGGTTTTTTATCATTTGATTTAATGTCGGATCATCATAATGTGTAGACGTAACATGTAATTCAGAGTTATTTTTAGGTCGAATGCCTTCAAATGAATAATAATCATAATTACCTTTATCCGCTAATGCTTTAGTTAATTCTGTTGTACCTTATTCAATACTTCCACCATGTGGAGCCACAATGAGTACTTGATTCCCTGTGTTTTTTGTATCTTTTCTCCAATCTACACCTTCAGTTGTTTCTTTTTCTAACTGTGTCATCGATTGATATTTATCTGTTTTACGTTCAGCAGGTGCCACTCCCACTAATTCTTTACTACTACTGATTTTAGAAGTAGGTGACGTTGAAAGTTGCTTTGCTTTAGTAGTTGTACTAACTTGAGTCGTTAAAGTAGGTTGTGCCTTTGGCGTAGAGGATTGAACTGTTTTAGATTTTGTTGATACTGACGGTGATTTTGTTTTACTTAGTTGTGTAGTGTTTTTCTTAACAGAAGTTGTATGACTTTTAGTTGATTGTTGTGTTTTTGTTGATATTTTAGCTTTAGAAGTTGGCGACACAGTAGTTGCTTTATGAGAAGTTGTGCGTTTCACAGAAGTAGGCATTGTTTTTGAACGTGTTGAAGTTGTTGAACTCTTACGAATGGTAGGCTGAGTCTTGGTTGTTGTGCGCGTTTTATTTAATGTTGTAGATTTTTTGGCTGTTGTAGTTTTTTTAGTTGATGACGTTTTGGGTGATATAGCTCTTTTTGTTGATGTAGCTCTAGATTTAACAGCCGTATCTTTAACTGAACGTTTAAAATTGGACGTCGTCTTTTGAGTTGGAGATGTCTTAGTTACATGTGTTTGTTGCGTTTTCGTACTTGCATCAGCATACTGATTAAATGAACCTATTGTCCCTACTCCAATAAATACGGTAACGAAACTTAGCGTCACTTTCTTCATTGAAAAGAACCGTGAAATACTTTTGACTTTCATATCAATTCTCCTTATGAATTATTAATATAAAAATTATACTAACTTATTTGTGCAAAAAAGCAATATTTTTTAAGTTGCGGAATATTTTTTATCATATCAATATTTTTAAAATATTGATATTACTAAATATTTTCACTAAAGAAATTTTTTAAAACAATAACTAAGAGTTTATGATAAAAATCCTTAGAAAAGCAATAAGATATTTTCAATTGAACGTTATCTTACTACCATTCTCTATTTATGAAATATTTCGTATTGAATGACTCACTTTCCTAGTGTGCCATCTCAATCTCTTTCAACAATTAGCACTACTTGCTTAGAAGTCTTAGAATAAATACTACGTATTAACATGCAATTTCACTTTTAAATACTTAAAAAATAAGACACCTTCATATAATTTAATAAATACCACCAAATTAAATTAACAGAGTGCTTACGTATAAAAATTATAACAAGCCTCAACTTAAAAATTACGCTATCAATGGGAAGTTATGTTAGAACTGCTCAAAATAATATTTCGCGGTATGTTAATGAAATTTTTGGAACGAAACCCAATTGTGATCTTAACTAATATATATCTTAATAATAAAAGAATAGATTTTAATGATATGTATATCGAAATGGTAGAAATGGCTTTAAATGTGATTTTAATATAAAAAAATGTGATGATTGTTCAGCATGTTCTTTGAGAGCTCTATACATAAAACCGAGTTCATAACAAATAAGAAAATCATGAAAAATGATAATTAGGAATACTTTAAAATTCAAACTAATTAAAACCTTTCTTAACTAGAAATGAAAAACTATAGTCATAGAATATTGGGTAGAACCTATTTTGGAAATTATGAAGGCTATTTGGGGTTTCACTCGAGTGTCAGCTCGAGCTATAAGTAAAGTCAAAGGGAAATAGAGTTTTTATTAACGCGTACTTAATATTAAGAAAAATAGCGACTCAGAGATTTGAATACTTATAAAGTATCTCTTTTGTCTCTGAATATCAAAGAAATAAACCTCACTATCATTACACAAAATGACTTATCGGAAGTAGATATGCTTGTATATTTACAGATGGTATAATACTAGAGTCGCCTATCTCTCAGGCGTCATATTTAGACGCAGAGAGGAGGTGCAGAAAATGACAGATATTCTTGTTCACATCATGACCACGGCAGCAAGTGGTTGCATTGTCACATTCTTTGCGTATTGGCTTCGCAAACGTGATGATAAGTAAAATAGGCGACTAAGCCACACCAAAAAGCCCCTCACTATTCTCAGTAGTGAGGGGTTTGGTGCATCAAATGCAGATATTCTTGTTGTCTATATTATAACACTGGTTAGTAGAGGAATGCAAAATTAGTATTTAATAGTGAATTAACAGCAACCTTTATTATTATTCTGCTCTTTATTTGTATTTTCTTTTTTGTTCTCTTCTTTTTCCTCAATTTCTACAGAGCAACAAGCTTGTTCTTTAGGTTTTAATTTAGAAATAGCTTTTTTAAATGCATTTTTTTCCATTATAACACCTCCTTTAATTGTTATTTAGCAACCACATGATGTATCGCAACATTTTTCTAAATCAATTGCTTCTTCATTTTCATTGATAAATTCAAATACACCTTTATAAGGATTTTGTTGTAATATATTAAAGGTCTTTTCACATACAAAGGTTCTTTCTCCACGCTCAAAAATATGATCATCATCATCTTCAATGTGTTTAAATGGTCCTTTGTATATAACAGATTGCCCTTTATCAATACAAGGTCCTTCTTTCCCTTTATGAGCTATAATTGTCATACTCCTAAAATCAATATTTTCAATCGTAGTCCATGTTTTTTCACGTTTATCAATTTTCACACCATAAAAACCTACATTTTCGAAATGCTCAATAAATGATTTTTCCTGAATTGCTCCTGAATAGCAACCACTCCACAAATTTTCATCTTGTCTCAGTTTTTCTGGTACTTTTACATTAGAAACGATATCTGAGATAACTGCTTTACCACCTTCTTTTAAAACGCGGTAGATTTCTTTGAATAATGCTTCTTTTTCCTCTGTTGAAACTAAATTTAAAACACAATTAGATATAACAACATCTATACTATTATCTTTTATCATTGTCATTTCATTTTCTAAGTAATTAATATATTGATTAATAGATTGATAAGTATCTAAATTATTAGCAGGATGTTCTTGTATATATTTATCGAGTTCTTCTAAATTTAATTTTAAGTTTTGAATTTTTCCTTTATGAAAAATAACATTATCATAACCAATTCTTTCAATCATTTGATTCTGATATTTTTTAGCAAGGTCTAACATATCATCATTCATGTCTATGCCAATGACTTTACCTGTTTCACCAACAATCTGAGAAACTATATAAGGAACTTTGCCGCCACCGGAGCCTAAATCTAATACTGTATCACCTTCTTTGATTTTACCTAAAGGATCTCCGCAACCATAATCTTTCTCTATGATTTCCTCAGGTATAATCTTTAAATACTTTGTATCATATTCTACTGGGCAACATAAGTTTTCTTCGTATTTTTTAGCGGCATTTCCATATCTATTAATTACTGAAGTTTCTTGATTCAATTAATTTATCCTCCTTAAGCTTAAACAACCGAATTGATTATTATTCCAGTAGCAACAGCTACAACTAAAATTGCGATAACAAATGAGACTACAAATTTTTTCTTAAATAATTTAGATAGTAATACAACTTCAGGAATACTTGCACCGGCACCACCAATGATCAACGCAACCACTGTTCCTAAAGACATCCCTTTTGATACTAATGCCTCAGCTATAGGTAACATTGTTTCAGGTCTAATATACATTGGAACGCCTATAACAGATGCAATGAATACGGATATAACGCCATCTCCACTTGCGTATTTTGTAATAAATGTTTCGGGTACAAATCCATATATGAACGCTCCAATAAATACACCAATAAATAGGTAAGGAAGCATTGGATATAAAAATGCCCACGCATCATTTAATGCTTGCTTAAAACGAGATCCTTCTTTATTGGCAAAAAATCCATCTCCTTTAACATTTACGCCTTTATAACTTTCAGCCAAATTCATTTTTGAAAACACAAGACCTGTAAAGATACTAAATATTGATAGTACAACAAAATAAACTATTGCAACTTTCCAGCCCAATAAAACCCATAGCATAAACACCATTAATGGATTCATTAATGGTGAAGCAATTAAGAAACTCATCGCTGGACCAAAAGGTACTTTAGAATTTAATAGTCCTGCAAGTATTGGAATAGTTGAACAAGAACAAAAGGGAGTAATCGCACCAAATATCATCCCAAAAAAATAATTGATTCCTTGGTTAGGCTTACTTAACATGCTTTTGATTTTATCTTCCGAAACTACTTGTTGGATTAGACTTACAATAAAGCTTACGATTATAAACAGTATTAATAATTCAAAAAATAGCATTAGAAATGTTTTTATAAATTCCATAATTGAATCTATCATTAGTATAACGCCTCCGAATTTATTTAATCAATTTTTTTTGATATATTAATCAAAAAAATTTGATTAATTCTATGTTAAAAAGAAGATACTTAAAGTATCTTACAGCAAGTATCTTCATTTAAAACCACCTGTATTTGTTGCTCATTAATTTTATAATAATTCCATGTGCCATGCTTTTCAGCAATAAGTATATTGGCATCTACTAATTTTTTTAAATGATAGGAAAGTTTAGATTGTTTTAACGCTAATAATTCTTCTAGATCACAAACACATAAAGTTTTTGAATCGCTTTGACGTATTGAATGTAGAATTTTAAGTCTAATTTTATCAGCGAGCGCATTAAACATCTGTTCATAAAATTCTAATTGTTCTTCCTCAGTTCTATTAGGACTGGACTTAATAACTTCCATTGAATAATCACCTCTCTTATATATAGTTATTTCTATTTTTATTTGAGTTCTTGTATTGCTTGATTAAAATGAGTTTCAGTTACTTTACCATACAAGTCAGTTTTTCCTTTAAAGAATTCATTTTTCATATATGATACAGCTTCTTTTAAAGAAACTTCTCTTAATATCATAATGAGATTTAAATAACCAACAAAATAATTAACAGATAATGTACCTGCATGATTTATTCTCATAAAATTGAACTCCTTCATAAAAACACTAAAAACAATAAATCAACTTTTTTTGATGTATTAACTATAAATTATTAAGCAAATTTTTGCAAGTTACTAATTTATGGTGTTTATAATATACCCTAATCCTACTGATATAGTAGTTGAATTTATAATGACTCAAACGTATGATTTGGGTGTATATTAATTATGGTATGAAAATAAATGTTGGCTATGCGAGGGTATTATCCATGGACCAAAATTTAAAAAGACAACTGGATAATTTGAAAACGTTTGGTGCGAAAAACATTTACAGAAAAACAGTCTGGGGAATCTATTAAAAATAGATTGTTATTTCAATAATTTCTTAGTTTTGTGAGAGTGGCAGATGAGGTAGCAGTGTAGTCATTTGATCGTTTAGGCCTTAATTACGATGAAGTGATCAAGACAGTTAATTATTTAAAAGACAAATAAGTTTAATTAATGATTACTAGCATACCTACGATGAATGATGAGATTGGCAATTCATTATTAGATAAATTTATGAAAAATCTATTTATTCATATATGAGCAATGGTTTCAGAACAAGAACGAAATGAAGTAAACGTAGACAAGCACAATGTATTAAAGTCGCGAAAGACAAAGGGTTATATAAAGGCCGTTCATTACTTTATTCGCCGAATTGTAAAGATTCTCAAAAACGTATTATTTATTATCGTGTTGTAGAAATGTTAGAAGAAGGCCAAGCAATTAGTAAAATTGCGAAAGAGGTTAATTTAACAAGGCTAACAGTTTATAGAATTACGATATTGTTTTGATTTTATAAACTTTTCTTCAATGCCTCCCAAAATAAATGATAATAACCTATTATGATATTTTAATAATAAAGCAAGAAAGAGAGAAAATACAATCTCCCTTTTTTATATTCCTCTTCCCATTAATATACGATTAATACACTTCTTTATAGCAAACGACTGTTAAAGTATATAGAACCTCCGAATGTTTGAGTAATTGAATGATAGATGTCATCATCTGGCAATCGGTCTTCTCTTCCTACTGTCCGTTGCACATATGAATTACGTCCGCCATCTTGAAGTGATAGGTCATACGCATATACTTCTGTGAACCGTTCGATATACATGTCCATGCGGTGTTGTATATTCGATGTTGGCTTTCTCTCTAAAATATTTTATATGTATTTAGTAGTAAAATTAAAATTTATTACTCGTTGTAATCAAAACCACCCGTATGAACGGGTGGTTTGTTCTACGGCTAAAAGCCTTTCTTACTGGCCAGCCCTAAAAGGGCACTGATAAA
>NZ_JBRIKK010000009.1:0-94685 GCF_052976705.1 Staphylococcus sp. MSU001 | reverse complement strand
CTATTTATATAGGTAGAAAGGATGCTATGCAGAAATAATTTTTATATTTTCAATCTCAGATTCATCAATATCATATAATAAATCCCCCACTGCTAAGTGAATAGAATCTTCGCCACTTTCATTGTCGAAGCGATCATCATAGTTGGTAACTTTTCCAATGATTCGTTGTCCATCAGTAAAATCTATCACTACTTTTTCACCAATATATGTCCACAATTTCAATTTTCATCATCCTTTCCATTTGGAATAATGTGGCTCCCAGATTTTGAATAATGCACTGTGCCCCATTGAGTATTTATAAATTTTCCATAACGCCACCATTTAACGCATTAAATGCTTCAATAGATTCTAATAAAGACTTAGGTAAGTTGGGAGTAAATGTGATATCAATCTTTGAATAATCATGTAAATAAACGCCTGTTAAATTAATATTATTCAGATGTAACTTGTACCGCTTCATTAATCCTTTTTTAAATAAGCGTTCTTTAATTGCTCTAACCTGTTCTAAACCAAAAAGTTTATACTTAAATGAATTATTTAAGCTTAAAACATTACAAAATGGTAATAAGATAGCTAATTCAGACTTCTATAATAATTCCTATGATTACATATTTTGCAATGAATTTGGTGAGCCGCTTCCACGTTCAACTACACATAATACTATGATGTATGTCACTAAAAAATTACTTGGTAAAGGAAATGAATTAAGTATTCACAAACTAAGACACACACACGCTACCTTACTTCTAGAAAGCAATGTACCTATGAAAGTAATTCAAGAACGTTTAGGTCATAAATCTGAAGCTATTACTAGTGAAGTTTATAGTCACGTTACTAAAAAAATGAATGATAATGCTAAAGAAAACTTTGAGAAGTATATTAAGAATGTATTTTAAAATTAGTTGCCCAATAGTTGCCCATTCAAGTAAAATTTAGAATCGTTTTATATATAAGTTGCCCACTTTTATATAAAAAAGAAGCTAAGGCAAAATGCCTTAACCCCTTACCCCTATTAGGTTTCCCCTGAAATTGTTTAGCGCTTAGTATTGCTTAATATACTGTTCTCTTTCCCATTCGGATACTTGAGTTCTATAGTAATCCCATTCAATCGATTTTGAGTTAATAAATTGATTGTAAATATGATTACCTAAAGCGTTTTTAATTGATTTATTTTCACGCATTGCTTTTAACGCAGTGTATAAAGTTGAAGGTAAGTCTTGGATACCAACTGCTTCTCGTTCTTCACGATTCATTTCGTAGATATTTTGGTTTACTGGTTCTGGAACCTCAAGTTTATTCTCAATGCCATCTAAGCCTGCTTCTAAAATTGCTGCTAATGCCATGTACGGGTTAGCTGCAGGATCAACTGAACGTACTTCAATACGAGTTGATAGACCTCTAGATGTTGGAACACGTACTAAAGGTGAACGGTTTTTACCACTCCATGCAATATAACATGGTGCCTCGTAACCTGGTACAAGACGTTTATATGAGTTGACGATTGGATTACATACTGCAGTGAATCCTCTAGCGTTTTTAAGGACACCAGCTGTAAATTGATAAGCAGTATCAGTCAATTGTAAATCACCTTCAGGATCAAAGAACGCATTCTCTTTTCCTTTAAATAGTGATACGTTGAAGTGCATACCACTTCCGTTTACACCAAATAATGGTTTTGGCATAAATGTGGCATGTAAATTATGCTTACGTGCAATTGTTTTAACAACTAGTTTAAATGTTTGGATATTATCACATGCTGTAACAGCGTCTGCATATTTAAAGTCAATTTCATGTTGACCTGGCGCTACTTCATGGTGGCTTGCTTCAATATCAAAGCCCATATCTTCTAATTCTAAAACGATGTCACGGCGACAATTTTCACCTAAATCTGTAGGAGCTAAATCGAAATAACCACCATCATCGTTTAATTCTAATGTAGGTTCGCCTTTTTCGTCTAATTTAAATAAGAAAAATTCTGGTTCAGGTCCTAGATTAAAATCAGTAAAGCCCATGTCTTCCATTCTTCTTAATACACGCTTCAAGTTAGCTCGTGGATCACCTTCAAATGGTGTACCATCTGTTTTAAATACATCACAGATTAGTCGTGCTACTTTTCCTTGTCCAGCAGTCCAAGGGAAAATAACCCAAGTATCTAAATCAGGATGTAAATACATATCTGATTCTTCGATACGAACGAAACCTTCAATAGATGAACCATCAAACATCATTTCATTATCTAATACTTTTTCTAATTGACTTACTGGAACTTCGACATTTTTAATAGTCCCTAAAATATCAGTGAATTGTAATCTTAAATATCTTACGTTTTCTTCTTCAGCAAATTTACGAATATCATCTTTTGTAAAACTACGTTTTGGCATGGTATAAATCCTCCAATTTTATTTAATAAATCGTGATAAATCGCCACGATTTATTGGTAATGTTTCACTACGTGGTTTCTGCGTTGCGTCAACAATCATTCTCTTTCTTGTCTCTTGTTCATCAGTAGTTAAATGCCCTTGCTCATCGAATATAATTTGTTTAATACCTCTAATATTAAATCCCTTTTCGATAAGAGACTTTATTTCTAACAACCTCTCTAAATCGTTCATAGAAAATAATCTCTTATTTCCATCTGTTCTTTCGGGCATCACAAGTTCATGTGTTTCATAGTAACGAATTTGTCTTGGTGATAAATCTGTCAATTTACTAACCACACTCATAGAGAAAACGGCCATGTTTCGTCTGATTGAATCATTAGACATTCCTTGAACCTCTCCTCTACTTTTGAACTTGTTATTAATTTAGCATAGTTTTACTTTAATTACAAAAGTATGTAAGGTTTTCTGACATAAACCTTCTAAACCTTATTATATCAATGTTTATTTATTAGTAATTAATTAAAATTAGAAATGAGAATGGCTTATAACACAAAAATTTTATAATTTTCCGACAATTTATATTGTTCGAAATAAAAAGAGATTGCTTTTCAAAGTATAACTAAGCTTAATAACTTTTATCTTAGGCGTAACAACTCTAAGAATAAGGCTAGAACATCGTCCATTCTCTTTATATCTATTACTTTTGGGGAGTCGAAAATCTTATCGAAAACAAACTCCTTATAACATCGTTATCATTTATATGATCTTTCTTTGATGATTTAATGAATCATACGAGAATGCTTTTATGCTATATCCTTATATTGAGCCTAATCTTTTATACTTTGATCTCAATCTCTTAAAAATTATAGTAAATTGTTATCTTGCATATCTTGCACCGCACGCGTAACAGCTAATTTGACATGTTCATAAGTTAAACCACCTTGAACATATGCTTCATAAGGCGGGCGTATAGGTCCGTCTGCAGATAATTCAATAGATGAGCCCTGAATAAATGTACCTGCAGCCATGATGACATCATCTTCGTATCCAGGCATATAGCTAGGTTCTGGACTAAAATGTGCGTTAATTGGTGAAGCGTGTTGTATACTTTGACAAAATGAAATCATTTGCTCTTTCGTCTCAAATTGAACCGTTTGAATTAAGTCTGTACGATAAACATTATATTTAGGGGAGGTCTTCATGTTTAGTTTTTCTAATAACAAACTAGTAAACAGTGCACCTTTTAAACTTTGGCTAACCACATGTGGTGCTAGAAAGAATCCTTGATACATTTCTTGTAGAGAATTAAGTGAGGCACCTGCTTCCTTACCAATGCCTGGTGCTGTTAAACGATAACCACAGCGTTCAATTAAATCTTGTCTCCCAGCAATATATCCTCCAATTTTAGCTAAACCTCCACCTGGATTTTTAATTAATGATCCGGCGATTAAATCAGCACCTACTTCAATTGGTTCTTTTTCTTCTACAAATTCCCCATAACAATTATCAACAAAAATAATGATATTGGGATAAACCTCTTTAATTGATTTTATTGCTTGTTCAATTTCATTTATTGTAATTGATGGACGTTGATCATATCCTTTTGATCGCTGAATTGCTACAACTTTTGTATTATCATTAATTTCAGTGATGACTTTAGGAATATCAATTCGACCGTCACGTAATTCGACTTCATTATAGCGAACACCATATTCTTTAAGACTTTCAACACCATTGCCATTTATACCAATGACTTCAAGAAGTGTATCATATGGACTACCTGTAATATAAAGTAGTTCATCATTGTTTTTTAACGTACTTTGTAAGGCTAAAGTAATAGCGTGGGTACCTGATATAATTTGAGGTCTAACAAGTGCGTCATCTGCTTTAAATGTGTACGCATAAATTTCTTCTAAATGGTCTCTCCCAAAATCATCATATCCATAACCCGTAGACCCGTGTAAATCACTTTCGCTAGCTTTAACATGGTGATAAGCATTTAAGACCTTTTCTTGATTAAATAATGCACGCTTTTCAATTTTCTTAAAGTAAGGAATAAGTGTGTTTTCAACTTCTTCAACTAAATTGCTAAAATCTTGCATAATCTGTCTTCCTTTTTATAATTTTTTAAATCCTTTGATACGATAAGATGCTTGCGTTTCGTCAAATATTAATTCAGTAACAAGCGTATGTTGTTTAAGAAAATATAATCTATCTGCATCAGCACTGTCTACAATTTCTTCGTATGGGCTGAGACTATTTTTTATTTCTTGAATTACTAAATTTTTTACCTTTTCTTTATCATTTTCATCACGACTAGATACAAAAACATGCGCAGATTTAGATACAGGTACATCCATCTGTTCGTTACATAAGTCTTTTTTATTAAAAATAACTACTTGTGGAATATGATCCATTTCTAAATCATTAATGATTTGATTTACAGTGTCAATTTGAGTACGGTATTCCGAATGACTTGCATCGACGACATGCATAAGTATGTCTGCACCTTTAGCTTCTTCTAGTGTAGATTTAAACGCAGCCACCAAAGTCGTTGGTAATTTTTGAATAAATCCTACCGTATCAGAAATAATTAAATTAAATCCTTCATTCACTTGTATTTGTCGTGTTTTGGGATCTAATGTTGCAAACAAAATATTTTTTTCATAGGTCTCCTCATTAGCTAAAACATTAAACCATGACGATTTACCCGCATTTGTATAACCAACTAAAGCGATTTGAAAAACTTGATTTTGTTCACGTTTATTTCTATATCTTTCCCGATGATCCACGACCGTTTTTAATTGATGTTTAATCTCATTCATACGTGTTCTAATATGGCGACGATCCATTTCTAACTTTGTTTCACCTGGACCTCTTGTTCCTATGCCACCACCAAGACGAGATAGACTTTTACCATGACCTTGTAGTCTTGGTAACAAATAGTCGAGTTGTGCAAGTTCAACTTGTAGCTTTCCCTCTCTACTTCTCGCTCGCAACGCGAATATCTCTAAAATTAATTGGGTTCTATCGATGATTTTAATGCCCAAATTATCATTTAACGTTTTAGACTGTGCCGTCGTTAATTCATCATTGGTTACGACAACATCTATATCATGGAATTCTATGAAAGATTTTATTTCATCGATTTTTCCTTTTCCAACATAATATTTATGGTCAAATTGCTCTCTATTTTGAGTGATTTGTCCTTTAACATTAAGTTGGCAAGTTTGTGATAAAGCATCAAGCTCTTCCATAGTAGATTCAAAATTAAATTGACGATCCGTTTGAGCATGTACACCGATTAATACAGCAGTTTCTCGATTATTTTTTGTTTCATAGGTCGCATGCTGTGTCACGTTATACATCTCCTTTTAAAAGTTACTCAAGACATTTTATCATAGAGTGTGAACAAAGACTAACTACACAAATTGTGTTAAATTAGATGTATAGCGAAAGGGTGATAATATGGAAAGTATTTATGATTTCGTTGTAGAAAAAAACAATGGTGAAAGTTATAAATTAGAGCAGTATAAGGGTGACGTTATGCTTATTGTCAACACTGCTAGCGAATGTGGTTTTACACCTCAATTCGAGGGTTTACAGAAGTTATATGATGAGTATAAGGATCAAGGATTTATTATTTTAGGATTTCCATGTAACCAATTTGGTGGTCAAGAACCAGGCTCGGGGGAAGAAGCTGCTCAAAATTGCAAAATTAACTATGGTGTGACTTTCCCTATTCATGAAAAAGTTGATGTTAAAGGTGATAATCAACATCCATTATTCCGCTTTTTAACAGACGCTGCTAAAGGTATGATAAACGAAAAAATCAAATGGAACTTCACTAAATTCTTAATCGACCGTGAAGGTAATGTGATTAAACGTTTTTCCCCTCAAAAGAAACCGGAACAAATAAAGTCTGAAATTGAAAAATTACTATCATAAATTTTAAAAAGAAAATGCTTCATCTAATGTTTTTGAACTGAATTAATAAATTCAATATTTACATTAGATGAAGCATTTTTTATTACAAACATTCCTTGGTTTGTGTTAAAGTGCTACGTTTAAAACATGTGCTTCAATATTTAATAACATTCTTAAATAAGTCAAAATATGACTTCTATTGAGTTGATGCATTATGAATGCACTTTGATTACAACTTTTTATTCTTCACTATTCACTTCAGTTGCTTCAGACGATTCATTGTCTACAGTGAAAGTGCTGATCGCATGTTTGTAAATCAGATGTTGCTTACCTTGAGAATTTAAACTTACAACATATTTGTCATAATTTTCAACGACGCCTTTCATTTGAAAGCCGTTTAAAAAGAAAATTGTGACTTCAGTTTTTTCCGATTTAAAGTTCTCTAGTGCTTGGTCTTGGATGTTTTCGTTTGCAATCATGGTTAGAACTCCTTTTATTTATTTGGGTTGTAATCTCATCTAACATCATTTGAAGTGACATCCTTTCTTTATTTAACCAATGAACATTCATTTTATTTTTAAACCAAGTCAACTGTCTTTTAGCATATTGTCGTGAATGCTGTTTTAATTTCTCTACAGCACTTTCCATGCTTATATTTCCCTTTATAACGGGTACAAGCTCTTTATACCCAATGGCTTGCATACTTTGACTCGCTTCAAAACCTTGTTCAACGAGATGTTTCACTTCATTAAATAATCCGTGGCCCAACATAATATCAACACGTTTATTTATTCTTAAATATAATGTTTCACGCGACATTTCAATCCCTATTAATAATGTATCATAATTTTCAGTAAATTGTTGCACTTTCTTGCGAGAACTTAAAAGTTTTTTTGTTTTCAAATAATATTCTATTGCTCGCAACACTCTTTTTCTGTTATTAGGATGTATATCCTTGGCTGATTCTTTGTCGAATGAAGCTAAATATTCGTGAAGCTTATTATTATTAAGCTGCTCAAGTTCTGTTAATTTTAATTTAACTTGCTTCATTTTATCATCAGATATGGATTCATCTTCAAAAGCATAGTTATATAAGAGAGATTGTATATATAGTCCTGTTCCTCCTGCTATAATAGGCACCTTGCCTCTTCCAGTAATATCTTTAATATATTTTTCTGCCCTTGTTTTAAATTCATATGCAGAAAAAGAAGCATCCGGAGGCAAGATATCTATCATATAATGTGGTATACCTTCCATTTCTTCAGTTGTAACTTTTGCTGTACCAATATCCATGCCTTGATAGACCTGCATTGAATCTCCGCTAATAATTTCTCCGTTAAATTTTTTAGCAACTTCAATACTTAACTCAGTTTTACCTGAAGCCGTTGGACCTACAATAACGATTAAAAAAGGCTTTGTCATTTCAGTCATTTAAGATTCACTCACTTTTGTTTTTTCAAAATTTGCTTTTCCATCCATTCAAACATGTGTTGCCAAGTTTTCAAATAATCTTCTTCAAATAATATTTCATGACGCTTATGTTTATATAGTTGTACTGTTATATGTTTAATACCTGCCCTTTTATATAATCTAGCTAAATGCTTTATACCTTTACCATATTCACCAAACGGATCATCTTTCCCAGAAATAAATAGTATAGGTAGATTTTTGTCTGTTCTTTTTAATTGTTGTCGTTCTGCTGTTTTCATCATGGTCTTTAAAGTTTGATAAATGAGCTGATTTGATACTTTGAATCCACAAAATTCATCTTCCACAAATTTATCAACTTCATCTTGACGTGTAGAAATCCAATCACTTTCTGTTCGAGGTTGAGTGATTTTTTTATTGAAAGTTTTATTCAATAATTGATTCACCCATTTGAGTCGACGTCGTTTTCCAAAAATAAATGTAACTATCTTCATCGCTATACGTATGGGAACGCCTTTCCACTTGGAGAACATACCTGTTCCTGTAAGAATTAAACCTTGAGCAATGTCAGGATACTTTTCAACAAATAATCTAGCAATAATGGAGCCCATTGAATGACCTATGATAATATAGGGTACATTGAGCTCTTCAAGATATAATGTCTCAATGATTTCATAAGCATCATCTACAATTTGATTCATGCTATTAAAATGACCACGTTCATTCTCATCTATTTCTTTACCATGTCCACGGTGATTATGTCTGACAACATCATAACCTTGTGTATTTAAAGCTTCAACTAACTCTTGATAACGGTCCATATGTTCAGCCATGCCATGGAAAAGATGAACAATACCAATAGTACTCTTTTTTGCTTTATCAATTTTCACCTCTATCATTGTTCCATCTTCAACTGTTATTTTAAAATGACTTTGACTCACAACATATGCCCCCATTCCTTTTTATTTGTTATGTCATTTATAGTACATCAACCTATATCATATTTAATATACCGTGTGTGAGATATCATATCAAATCGTACGCACATTGAGGTTTTAGAAGTTTATAGTATTAAAATAAAAAACTACTTGCAGATAAAAAGGTCTCCTCCATCTACAAGTAGTTTATTATAATCTATTAGATATACAATCAATAGGAATGATTAAGCTTTAGTTGCGGGTTGATCATTACCTGTACGTGCCTCATCAATCGCAACTTCTACTTCTTTAGTATAAGCCTCTTTTTGAGTTTCACTATAATTAAGCATATCTGCCATAACATCTATCACAGCATTTTTATAATCTAACACATCTTGAATATTAAAGTATAATTTGCCAGAACGACGTACTAAGAAGTCAGTTGGTTTGTAAACCATTTCTTGTTGAATGCTATAAACTAATTCAACATAAATTTCTAATGGCAACTTACTATCATGGTATGGTGCCGTTTGAGCAATATTAAATAGTTGATCCACATTTGAACCATATTTACTTGCTAAGCGACGTGCCACATCTTCATCAATTCCAAATCCTTTAGCTGCATCAACTTTTTGTTCAACAAAGTGTTCAAAGTTTTTGCTTCCGCCAACGTCACCACCGGAAATTTTTAGATATTTTGTGGCGCATGATTCAAATTTCAACCCGTATTCTTGTTTTAAACGTTTAGCTAATAGATCAACAATTTCTAGTGCCATATGACGATAACCAGTTAATTTACCGCCTGCTATAGTTAATAATCCAGATTCACCTTCCCAAACTTCATCTTTACGTGAGATTTCAGAAGGATCTTTACCTTTTTCAAGAATTAACGGACGAATACCTGCCCATGTTGATTCAATATCTTCATCTTTAACATTAACTGTTGGGAACATGTAGTTAATTGCATTAATTAAATAGTCTCTATCTTCTTGTGTTGTTAAAGGAGTTGCTTTTTCATTATCATAAAATGTGTCAGTTGTTCCTACATAAGCTTTTCCTTCACGTGGAATTGCGAAAATCATACGTCCGTCTTTTTCAGTATCAAAGTATACTGCTTGACCTAATGGGAATTTAGATTGATCTATAACAACGTGCACACCTTTAGTTAATCTTAATTGCTTATTGTTACGAGCATAATCGCCACTTCTCACTTCATCAACCCATGGACCTGAAGCATTAATAACTTTTTTAGCTTTAATCGCATACGTTTCGCCATCAATCATATCCAATACTTCAATACCATTTACTTTCTTATTGGAATCATAAGTGAAGTGTTCTGATTTTGTATAATTAAGGATTTCTGCTCCATTTTCAGCAGCTTTTTTCATAACTTCAATAGTTAAACGCGCATCATCAGTACGGTATTCTACATAGTAGCCACCGCCTTTTAATCCATCACGTTTAACTAAAGGTTCTTTATTTAACGTTTCTTGCTTAGATAACATTTTTTTACGTTCAGATTTTTTGACACCAGCTAGACGATCGTACATAGCTAGTCCAATAGAAGTTGAGAACTTACCAAATGTACCACCTTTATGCATAGGTAAAAGCATCCATTCTGGTGTTGTCACATGCGGACCATTTTCATAAACAATAGCACGTTCTTTACCTGTTTCTGCAACTACCCCTACTTGCAGTTGTTTTAAATATCTTAAACCACCATGTACAAGTTTAGTTGAGCGTGAACTTGTACCTTGTGCAAAGTCTTGCATCTCTACTAAAGCTACTTTCATGCCACGATTGCTTGCATCTAAAGCAATACCTGCACCTGTAATACCGCCACCTACGATAACAACATCGTATTCAGTGTCTCTTAAATTCTTTTTAATATGATCCCTTTTCAATGTAGATAATGACATTATCTAAACGCCTCCTAGTTATAAATAAAAAACGAGAAATTTATCCCCACAATAACATTAAATTGTTTTGTACGAACAAATCTCTCGTTTCTCGATTTTCTTATTAACTTATCTAAATTATAACACAGTTAAGAAAATCAAGTCCATTTAAAGATTTAAAAAGTCTAAAACATAGCTTAATCTTCTAATTTAAATACTTGAGTCGCCTTAACAGCTTTTTTCCAACCACTATAAAGTTTATGACGTTGATCTTCATCCATTTCTGGTTTGAACTCAGTTTGAAGTTTCCAACGTTCACGGATATCCTCTTTATCATCCCAGAATCCAACAGCTAATCCAGCTAAATATGCAGCACCAAGTGCTGTTGTTTCTTGAATTTCAGGTCTTTCAACAGATGAATTTACGATATCTGCTTGGAACTGCATAATGAAGTTATTTTTTACAGCACCACCATCAACGCGTAAATTTTGAACTTCAATACCTGAGTCCTTAGACATAGCTTCCATAACATCTCTTGTTTGATAACATAAAGATTCTAATGTAGCACGAATGAAATGTTCTTTTTCCGTACCACGAGATAATCCGAAAATAGCACCTCTTGCTTCTGAATCCCAATAAGGTGTACCTAAACCAACAAATGCTGGAACCATATAAACACCCTCAGTTGACTCTACTCTTGAAGCATAGTTTTCGGTTTGTGGCGCAGAATTAATCATTCTCAAACCATCTCGTAGCCATTGGATAGCAGAACCAGATACGAAAATTGAACCTTCAAGTGCATAATTAACTTTTCCATCTAAACCGTATGCAATGGTTGTTAACAAGCCACTTTCAGACTTAACTGCTTCTTCACCAGTATTCATTAGCATAAATCCACCTGTGCCGTATGTATTTTTTACATCACCGCGGTCGAAACATGCTTGACCAAATAATGCTGCTTGTTGGTCACCTGCAATACCAGCAATAGGTACTTCTTGACCAAAGAAGTGATAGTCGATAGTTTTCCCGTAAATTTCACTTGATTCTTTAACTTCAGGTAACATTTGTTTAGGAATATCTAAGAGTTCTAACAACTCATCATCCCATTTTAGGTCATAAATATTAAACATTAATGTACGACTTGCATTTGTGTAATCTGTAATATGAGCAGTACGCCCTGACAATTTCCATACTAACCATGAATCGATTGTTCCGAAGAGTAAATCACCATTTTCAGCTTTTTCTCTAGCACCTTCAACATGATCAAGAATCCATTTTACTTTAGTTCCCGCAAAGTACGGGTCTAAAAGTAAACCTGTTTTTTCTCTAAATGTTTCTTCATAGCCTTGTTCCTTTAAATTTGTACAAATATCTTGTGTCTGACGTGATTGCCAAACAATAGCGTGATAGATTGGACGACCTGTATTTTTATCCCATACAACTGTCGTTTCACGTTGGTTTGTAATACCAATACCTTCAATTTGATTTGCATTAATATTGTTTTCATTAAGTAACTCAGCCATAACTGATAGAACAGATGTCCATATTTCATTAGCATCATGTTCTACCCAGCCTGGATGTGGAAAGTGTTGTTTAAATTCTCTTTGAGAAACACCTTTAATTTCTCCTTCTTTATTAAAAAGTATCGCACGTGAACTCGTAGTTCCTTGATCAATTGATAAAATATATTTTTCCATAGGTATATGACTCCTTCAAAAGTGAATAATGAATTCATTATCTAAACAATTAAACATTCTAAAATGATAATTAAATAGACTTTTAAATGTGATTGTTCAACACACATGAACATATCACGTTAATCATACGGTTATATATACGAATGCCATATGTTAATAAATTGATTCAATATCGTTGTTTTTATTTTGAGATATCTTATTTAATATCACACCAAGTATAAGTGTGAATATAAGTACAATTAAACCAATGAAACAACTAAAATTGAATGTTTGTTTATAAAATACTTCGTAAACAATCGCACCTAACATACCACCTGCCATTGGTCCCAGAACGGGTACAATTGCGTAAGACCAGTTAGATTTACCTTTACCATGAATTGGCAAAATAGCATGCGCAATACGTGGTGCTAGGTCACGGGCTGGATTAATAGCGTAACCAGTAGTACCTCCTAAGCTTAAACCAATTGCTATGATAAGACTACCAACAATAATTGGATTTAAACCATCAGCAATTTTATTAACCCCGATAAATAAAATTCCTAATGTTAAAGCCATAGTCCCGATAATCTCACTTAAAAAGTTAGCAAAATAATTTTTAATAGCTGGTGCTGTTGAAAATACACCTAATTTGACTGATGGATCTTCTGTAACTTTCCAGTGTGGTAAATACATTAACCATACTAAAGCTCCACCAACAATACCGCCAAGCATTTGACAAACAATATAGCCCGGTACTTGTGCCCAGCTAAATCCACCATCCATGGCTAAAGCAACTGTTACAGCTGGATTTAAATGTGCACCAGAAAACGTTCCAACAGCATAAACGCCCATTGTTACTGCCAAACCCCAACCAAATGCAATAACAATCCAATCTGCACCGTTACCAGCACTTCTCTTTAAGTTAACGTTTGCACAAACGCCACCACCAAAAAGAATAAGGATTGCAGTACCTAAAAATTCTGCTAAATAAGCATTCATATACATTCCTCCCAAAAAACAGGGAGACCCCTACGTCAAATATATTACTTGTAGAAATCTCCGCGTCTCTCTTCTAATATTAACTTTTAAACTTGTTATAAGTTTACTATTACTTTGTAAGCGTTGTCAACAATTTTGTAAAAAATTTGTCATATTTGATTAAAGTTTTTATTGATATAGTATGCATTTGTTTTTGATGCACTAAATAAAAAGTTTAACAATTTTTTTAAAAGTGCATTTTTCTTTTTTCATAAAAAAAGAATGCACTTTAAGTTATTAATCATCCGGTATTCAAATCCACTCATTCCATGAAAAAGTGATAATACGCTGATTAACAAACTTAAATGCATTCTCATTAACAGTATATGAATTACCAAAGTTTTTCGTAACTTGTAGTAACGTACTTAGCACCATTGGAAATTGCTTCACTAATTTCCGATTGTTCATCAATAAGACCACCAGCTATTACTGATGCTGATGTTTCTTGTTGAATTTTACTTACTGCTTTACTTGCAACACCAGGTAAAACTTCAACATAGTCAGGCTCTACTTTTTTAATGAGTTCAATACTTCTTGTTAATGCTTGACTATCTATAATAAACACTCTAAATATCGTCAATGTATTTAACATTTTAGCTTTTTTGATGACCTTAGCTTTTGTAGAAACAATACCTTTAGGTTTATATTGTTGAATAATGTACTCACAAGCAAATTCATCATGACTGAGTCCTTTGATTAAATCGATATGTACATAACATTCAATCGAATGACTTTTAAGTAACTCCATAATGCTTTTCAAATGACCTATATGCATATCTAACACAACACATGCCTTGTAGTCTGTTTTAATTAACTTTTCTAAATCTCTCATATTTCTAATAGCTGGCAAAATATTCTCTTTCATAATTAAAACTCCTCTACATTACTCTTTTAAATAACTTTTCTAATTCGTAATTTGAAAAATTGATAATAATCGGTCTTCCATGAGGACAAGTAAAAGGATCTTCTGCTTCTCTTAGTTGATCAATTAAATCTGCCATTTCATTATTTTTTAAATAGTGATTAGCCTTAATTGATTTCTTACAAGACATCATGATTGCTGCATCTTCTCTTATTTTCTTCACATCAACACTTTTGTGTTTTAATACAAGTTCAATCATATCTTTAATAATTTCTTCCGCTTCTACTTTTGGAAACCATACTGGGTAGCTATTTACAATATAATCATGCCCACCAAAATGTTCAAGATGTACTCCTACTTTATCTAATTCATCTTTGTACTGATCAATAATCATCTGTTCATCTTTAGAGAAATGGAAAGTGAGTGGTATTAATAAGTTTTGCACTTCATTTGTCACTTCGCCAATTTTTTCTCTAAAATATTCATATTTAATTCTTTCCTGAGCAGCATGTTGGTCAATCATAAACATTCCATTTTCATTTTGTGCAATGATATACGTACCGTGTACTTGACCTACAATTTCCATATAAGGCACCCTACGATGAGGTGTCTGACTCACTGTTCCTTTAATATCTTTTGATTGCTGATTTAATATCTCATATTCGTTAGATGTGTCTTGTTCCATATCAAACAATACTTCTTTTTGACTTTGTAAGTAACTATCATCAATGTGATTGTTTAATTCATTAGAAACTTCCGTACTTTCATTATTTGTCGATGAAGTTGAATCTAAATTATTCCTATGCGACTCAACATCATGATTCTTATCTTTTTGATCATGTACATATGGTGCAGATGTTTCTCCAATTTGTGATTGTTTCTTCTCGAAATTAATCTTTTGTTGTTCAAATGTTTCTAAAACCTTATTCTTTTTGGGCGTACGATTTAAGTCGTTTTGTGGGATGAGAATTTTGTCTTTAAAAGCTTCTCTGATTTTAGTTACGATAAGATCGTAAAGTTGATCTTCTTTAGAAAGTCTCACTTCTAATTTTGTTGGGTGAACATTTACATCAACCAAAATAGGATCCATTTGGATGTTAATATAACATATAGGAAATCTTCCTATTGTAAGCAATGTGTGATACCCCTCTAAAATTGCTTTATTGAGTACAAAGTTTTTGATGTATCTACCATTGATGAAAATAGAAATGTAATGTTTATTACTTCTTGAATGCTCAGGCTTAGCTACAAATCCTTCAAGATGATAATCACTAGTATCACCCGAAATATGTACTAAATCCTTTGCTACTTTCATTCCATAAATTTCAGCCATTACTTCATTTGTTCTTCCTGAGCCATTCGTACTTAAAAGTTTTTTACCATCTGAAACTAAAGAAATTCTAATTTCGGGATGACTCATCGCCATTCTATTTACAATGTCCGTAATTTTACCTAGTTCGGTATACAAACTTTTTATATATTTTAAACGTGCAGGTGTATTGTAGAATAATGACTCCACTTGTATATCTGTACCCTTTTTAGCTTTTGCAGGTTTTTGATGAATAATTTTACCATCTTCAGCATATATTTCATGTCCATTTTCATTATCAGTACAGGTCTTTAATGTCACCTTTGCTACTGATGAAATACTAGCTAAAGCTTCTCCCCTAAACCCTAAAGTACGAATATGGAACAAATCATCATCTGCGACTATTTTACTCGTTGCGTGTCTATGAAATACTAACCCTAAATCTTCCTGAGCAATACCTGTGCCATTATCTACAACCCTTATTGATGAAACTCCAGACTGTTCAACCTCAATATTAATTTCTGTCGCTTGTGCATCAATTGCATTCTCTAAGAGCTCTTTAACTACGGAACTTGGTCTTTCAACTACTTCACCCGCAGCTATTTTATTAGCTAGAGACGTCTCAAGTTCTTTTATTTTCCCCATCGTTTACACCTCTTCTACTTTAATTGACTTTGTAATTCATTCAGCTTGATTAAGGCTTCCAATGGTGTCATATTGGATAGATTTAATTCTCGAATTTGACATTCAACTTCACTTTGTTGATTGTAACCATCAAATAAATCAAAAGTCGCTTGCTCATAATTGTGATTTGATGTATGCGTTTCTATAACTGATTGTTCTTCTTCTATTTGACCAAAATCGTTATACGACGGAACCGTACGTTGATTGTCAGTATCCTGATGAGAAAGTTGATACGAAGGTTTTTGCTCAAATGCATTTAAAATAACTTGCGCTCTATCAATGACTTCATTAGGTAAATCCGCTAATTTTGCCACTTGAATACCATAGCTATCATCTACAGCGCCATCTTTGACTTTATGCAAAAATATCAGTTCACCTTGATACTCGTTTGCTGCAACATGTACATTTTTTAAACAGTTAAGCATTTGATCAAGTGAAGTCAATTCATGATAATGTGTTGAGAAAAGTGTCTTGGCATGGCTAGTTTGAGCGACATATTCAATCATCGCTTGCGCTAACGCAAGACCATCATAAGTGGATGTACCTCTTCCTATTTCGTCAAAGATAATTAAACTATTTTCAGTAGCATAAGTTAAAGCTTTTTGAGCTTCTAACATTTCTACCATAAATGTACTTTTACCTGATACAAGGTCATCTGCTGCACCAATCCTAGTAAAAATTTGATCAAATATAGGTAATGTTGCTGAATCACATGGTACATATGCTCCCATTTGAGCCATGATACTTATTATAGCAACTTGTCTCATATATGTTGACTTACCTGACATATTAGGTCCCGTAATGAGATAAATAAACGTTTCATCATCGAGATGGCAATCATTAGGTACATAATCATTATGATCCATCACTCTCTCAACAACAGGATGTCTTGAGTTTTCTAAATGTAAAACTTTATCATCGCTAAATGTAGGTTTGACATAATTATATTTTTGAGCAATTTCAGCAAAACTTTGTAAACAATCAAGTTCTGAAATGATTTTCGCTTGCTTTTGTAAACGTTCCGTGTACGTTTTAATGTGTTCTCGTAATTTAACAAATAATTCATATTCTAACTCTACTGCTTTATCCTCAGCACCAAGTATTATATCTTCTTTTTCTTTTAATTCATCCGTAATAAATCGTTCAGCATTAGATAATGTTTGTTTTCGATTATAGCCAAACGATTCAGGTTGAAAATTATTTAAGTTTGCACGTGTAATTTCTATAAAATAACCAAACACTTTATTAAAACTAATCTTCAATGACTTAATACCTGTACGTTCACGTTCTTTTGCTTGTAATTCTGCAAGCCAAGTTTTACCATTTTTTGAAGCTTCTAAATATTCATCTAGTTGCGTGTTGAATCCTTTTTTAAATAAACCACCATCTTTGATGGAAATAGGCGGCTCTTCAACTAAACTTTCTTCTAAAATTTGTAACAAGTCATCTAAAGGTTCCAATTCTTTAAATTGCGTGGTAGTTTGTGCATCCAATTCATTGAGTAATGCTTTTATATGAGGTATTTCGGATATAGAATGCTTTAGTTGTATTAAATCTCTTGCATTTACGTTTCCGTAACTCACTCTTCCTACAAGTCGTTCTATGTCATACACTTGATTTAAATGATTACGTAATGTATCTCTTTCAATAAAACGGTCCATAAACTCTTCAACAATATTTAATCTGTCGTTGATTTGTTGTTTATTAATTAATGGGCGATCAATCCACTGCTTTAAACGTCTAGCACCCATTGGTGTTTTTGTCTCATCCATTAACCATAACAAGGTCCCTTTTTTTGATTTTAATCGTATGCTTTCTGTCAGCTCTAAATTTCTCTTTGCATAATAATCCATCTTCATATAATCAACTGCAGCATATTCAATCACTTCCTCAATGTGAGATAAGTCTCGCTTTTGTGTGTGATGAATATAATCTAGCAATAATTGAGTTGTGTCATGCATTAACTGATGTGTCAACTGATTCATATCATAATCTTCATCAGATATATCTTCACGAACAGTAATCGTCTCAGTTATCATGTTGATTTGTCTTTTTAATTCTTCAGATAGAGCTTGCTTTATGACAATTTCATTGGGATTAATTGTTGTAATCTCATTAAGCAAGGTTGCTGTATCTTTGAAATGAGTTACTTTGAGTTCTCCTGTAGAAACATCACAATAGCATAATCCAAATTCTTCATTTTCGATAAAACTTAAAATATAATTATTTTTCTTTTCATCCATACCACTTTGATCCATAACAGTTCCTGGTGTGACGATTCTTACAACTTCTCTTCTAACCATTCCTTTTGTTTGCTTTGGATCTTCCATTTGTTCACATATAGCGACCTTATACCCATTATTAATCAATGTTTCAATGTAATTATCAGCAGAATGATATGGTACGCCACACATCGGAATAGGATTTTCTTTTTTAGCATCTCTTTTCGTCAATGTTATTTCAAGTACTCTTGATGCTTCTTTAGCATCATCAAAGAACATTTCATAGAAATCTCCAAGTCTAAAAAATAGCAAACAATCATCATATTCAGATTTTATCTTTAAATATTGTTGCATCATTGGTGTAATGTTAGCCATTTCTATTTTCACAACCCTTATTCTTATATCTTTATTTATATTATATGTATAAATTTATGGTTTTTAACTCATTCATTTTAACATATATGTTTTTGAAACGCTTTTGTGTAATAGATACAAAAAGTACGCTTTCATATGAACAGATATCAACATTTTACTTATAATCCCCTATTCATCAAGCGTACTTAAAATAAATATTAATTTTTGTTAAATCTATCTAGTAAACCTCTTCTTTTCAAAATAATAAGCAATATATAACTAATTAAAGCCCCAATAAAGCTTGATACTATGAACATAAGCATTAATGGTTTAATAAAGAAATCTTGAAGTCCTAAAAACCATGCTAAAGGTATACACATTAAACTACCAATAACACCAGTCCCTAACACTTCACCAACTGAAGCCATAAAAATATGCTTCCTATACATATAAAACAGACTGGAAAGTAAGACACCTATCATACTTCCTGGAAAAGCAAATGCACTTCCAGTTCCAAATGAAATTCGTAGTACAGAAGAAATAAAAGCTTGTGCTAAACCATACCATGGTCCAACGAATACAGCACATAATACATTCACAAAATGTTGAACAGGTGCGGCTTTAATTGGACCTAAAGGAATGACAATTAAACTACTTAACACGACATTAATAGCTATTAAGAATGCTGTGATGGTCAACTTTCTAATATTCATTGTGCTTAACTCCTCTAAAATAATTATTCATTATGTTCTTTTTTATTATATTCATTGAGTCTATCTTCCATTGTTTTGACCATCATTTGTAGTAAATCATTCGCCTCGTATTGTGCTGAACGAAATTCTTCAACAATAGGTAATTCATTAATTTCATCTTTTAGATACTGAATTTTAGCTTCAGATTGCTCGAGTGCATTTTGTTTTCCATAATTTTGAAAATTAACCGATTGTTTTTGTTGTGCTTTCAAACGATTCATCTTTTGTTTTATTGCTTGATTATTATGAATTTGTTTTTCTACATTATGATAATCTTGAACAACTTCTAGTTTTCCAATTTTCTCTGCTAAACTTTCGACTTTTCGAATGATTTCTTTTTCACTATACATATTATTGTGTCACCATTGAACGTTGATGTTCTTGTATAAATGTTCCATTTAAAGAATATTGTTTTGCCTCGTCAATTTTGACATCAACGAGTTTACCAATGCTCTCTCTTGGTCCTTTAAAATTCACAAGTTTATTTTTATCAGTATAGCCTGCTAGAACACTCTCATCTTTTTTACTAGAACCTTCACATAATACCGTAACAATCTTACCTTCATACTGACTCATTGCTTGTTGAGAATACATTCCAACCTTCTTATTAAGTCTTTGCAAACGTTCTTTTTTCACTTCTAAAGGTACATTATCCTTCATTTTAGCTGCTGGTGTTCCATCTCTTTGTGAATATAAATATGTGTACGCATGCTCAAATTGAACGTCATCATATAATGTTAATGTTTCTTCAAATTGTTCTTCAGTTTCATTTGGATAACCTACTATAATATCAGTTGTTAAAGCTACGTTAGGGATAGCTTCCTTTATTCTTGAAACTAAATCAAGATAACTCTCTCTTGTATATTTACGACCCATTATCTTTAGTACTTGGTTATTACCTGATTGTACCGGTAAATGGATATGCGGTACTATGTTCCCACCTTTAGCTATAACTTCAATCATTCGATCTGTAAAGTCCCAAGGATGACTTGTTGTAAAACGAACTCGAGGTATATCAATTTTAGAAATATCTTCCAATAAGTCACCTAATTCATAATCCAGACCTTCGATATCTTTACCATATGAATTTACATTTTGACCTAATAAGGTAATTTCTTGATAACCTTCTCTTGCTAATTCTCTAACTTCATCAATGATGTCCTCTGGACGACGACTACGTTCTTTTCCTCTAGTAAACGGAACAATACAATAAGTACAAAACTTGTCGCAACCATACATAATATTAACCCAAGCTTTAATGTGACCATCACGCACTTTAGGTAAATTTTCGATGATGTCTCCCTCTTTAGACCATACTTCAACTACCATCGCTTTTGATAAGTATGCCTCTTCTAAAATTTCAGGTAAATGATGAATGTTGTGTGTCCCAAAGACCATATCTACATTTTGATAAGATTTTAATATTTTATTTACGACTGATTCTTCTTGAGACATGCAACCGCACACCCCAATTAAACAATCTGGGCGTTCTTTTTTTAAATGTTTTAAATTTCCTATTTCACTAAAGACTTTATTTTCAGCATTTTCTCTAATGGCGCATGTATTAATTAAAATCACATCCGCTTCATTAATATCTGATGTCGCACTATAACCTAGTGCATTTAATATTCCTGCCATAACTTCAGTGTCATGTGCATTCATTTGACATCCATATGTTTTAATTAAAAAAGTACGACCTTTACCCATACCTTTGTATTTTTCATCTATATGAAAATCTCTGTTATATTGAACTTCTTGTTTTCCTCTTTTTTTAGCTTCTTTTAAGCTAGGTGGCTGATACACTTGTTCAAAGTATTTACTATAATCTTTCTCAGCTTTACGATCACGTTCTGCTAGAATATTTATCGTTCCAGCCTTTCTTTGCTCTTCATTCACTTTGAAAATCCTTTCTATATGCCCATAATCATTACTTCATTATATTAAATTTATAGTCAAAGTGCAAAAAGACATGTATATGATGTTACAGCTATCTTTTATAATTAACTTATTAGCTTTTTATTACAGTAATCGATGTAAATCATATCTAAATGTTTATTTGGACATCATTTATTTATAATATATCAGTTGATAAAAGTCTTTTATATCATATTTTCTGTGTGACAATGCATAGCGTCTGAAGCATACCGATATTTTCTTACAAAATTTTAAGAGCCTTCAACACTATAGCATGTTAGGCTCTTAAATAGACAAGATAAGATATATTATTCTAATTTACACTTAGTCGTATTTTCCTGTAAGCGTTTCAATTTCTATTCCTTCAGGTACGTGATAAAACTTAACTTGACTAATAATACTTGGACATTCTAATTCAACCATTCTATCATTTAATTTTTGAATTAAAATAAGACATTCACTCATTTCACCTTGAACTGTTGTTTCTAATGGGCCTACTCTGAAATGCAAACCTGAATCATCAATAATTTTAATTGCCTCATCAACATATGGAATAACATCGTTGTTGTTCGGTGTTTTTGGAATAATTTGAATACTCATTAATGTATCTTGCATGTTTCATCTCTCCAATTAAGTTTTATAATATTATTTTAACACGCGTTAGAATTTAATTATGCACGTTCTATAGCTTTTTTCATTGCATCTGCAAAGTCGTACATTAAATCATCCCAATTATCTTTATTTTCACGGTTTTTGCGTGAACTTTTTCTATTTTTAAACAGCTCTTTTCTTAACTGAGCTGTCAGTTCTAATTGCACTCCTCCTTGGGTTTGAGTCATATTAACAATATTATTTTCTTGAGTTCCAGAAATATGGTGTGGTGCTTCTTGCACACTAATTCCTATATCTTCAAGGGATTCAGTGATTAACTCAATGAGTCGGTCATCACTACCTCCTATATAAGCCACGCTTTCATTCCCTTCACAACCATGTATGGCTACAGTTCTTTGACTACCTCTCACTAAATCTAATGCAATTTGGTCATCATAATGTGTGGAAGTCACATGTAGCTCATTATTTCCCTCACTTCTCATACCTTTAAAGGAGAAATAGTTATAGTCACCACGATGTGCAATCGTATATGCTAATTCAGTTGTTGCAGGTTCAATTCCACCACCATGTATTGCTAATATAGTGACCATGCTAGAACAATTTTCACACTCTATTTCCCAATCTTTTCCTTCTTTAGTTAATTCTTTTAATTCCGTCATAGATTTGAATTTGTCCATATTAACCTCCGAAAAATCATCTTATATTTTTATTATTCCCAAAATTCATATTCTTAAAATCTTTTTACAAAATCTTTTACATATTTATTAAAAAAATAAAATTATTGCATTGATTAGTACTGTTCATTTAACTGTTCTCATTATTTATATATTTAATAATAACTCTGAGCAAAATTTCATCTGTTAATTACTTTACCTATATTTTTAAAATAATTTGGAATAAATTATGTCATTCTTATATCATTTAATTTTAGATGAGATGGGTGATTAATCGTGTAAAAAATGTTAAATGAGAATTACATTATTGAATCGTTATACTTTGATAAGCAATATAGATATAAAATAAGAGTGAGCAGAATTAAAATGTTATTCTGACCCACTCTTTAAATATGTTATTTCCCTATATGCATGTTCTATAATACTTTTTAAATTGAACCGTACTTCTTGATTTTCTATCGTAATCATTAAAGTTATTAGATAAGAAATTTCAGTAAAATTGGATAGTCATGATATATCGTATCACATTAAAAGTACACCTTCGTTTTTATTTTACCTACTTATTTTGACGCAATTCTAGTTACTATGAATGAGTATCCTTTATAAAAATTGTGCAGTTAAGTCGTTAAAAGTTTCTTCTGTAATATGAATGTCTCTTTTAGCTAACGCCTCATGTTCTAGTTCTGAAATTTGCGATTCATAAGAAGGTGTTGTTGTATCTTGATAAACAATACCTTTAACCAATGACTCATGATCCAACACAGTTTTCATAGCAAGTTGTTTATCTGTGTTGTCATAGCCCTCAATATCATCGATACTTGTTAAATGTTCTTTAAACCAGTCATAAGTATTCACTTTATTGTAAGTAACACAAGGTGAGAAAACATTAACAAAAGAAAAACCATCATGATGAATCGCATCTTCAATCATTTTAGTTAATGCCTTTATATCACTTGAGAATCCTTGTGCTACAAAAGTTGCACCAGAGGATAGTGCCAATTCCAATGGAGCTACATTCTTTTCTATATTTCCTTTAGGTGTTGATTTAGTTACAAATCCTTTAGCTGAGGAAGGTGATGTTTGTCCTTTAGTTAATCCATATATTTGATTGTCCATGACAATATACGTCATATTCATATTACGTCTAAGAGCATGAATAGTATGTCCCATTCCTATTGCATAGCCGTCTCCATCGCCACCAGAAGCGATAACTGTTAAATCTTTGTTTGCCATTTTAACGCCTTGCGCTAGAGGCAATGCACGACCATGAATAGAATGCACGCCATAAGAATTAATATAACCTGATAGTCTACCAGAACAACCAATCCCTGTAATGATTGCTACATCTTCTGGTTCTAAACCAATATTCGCTGTCGCTTTTTGTATAGCAGCTTGAACTGAAAAGTCACCGCAACCAGGGCACCAGTTTGGCTTCACATTATTTCTAAAATCTTTAAATGTAGCCAATTACACCAACTCCTTTAACTCTTTAGCAATTTCTAAACCTTTTTCTTCAATTTCATAAGGTAAGAAAGGTTTCCCATCGTATTTTGTTTGATTAACTAATTTATCATTAACTTGTGTGTTCATTTTTAAAATACTTGATAATTGTCCTTGATAATTATGTTCTGCAACTATTACTTTCGAAGCTTTATTAATAGCTTGTTGAACAATATCTTTAGGGAAAGGATGTAATTGTCGAATATGCATCGTATTCACTTTTACACCTTGTCGTTCTAGTCTTTCTGCCCCTTCTCCAATAGCACCTTTAGTAGATATAAATCCTATATACAGTATATCTGCTTTGTCATCATGTTCATTGAGTAACACAGGATTATTGATAACCAAGCTTTCAGTTTTGCGCATTCGTTTTTCCATCTGATTCTGACGATTCATAGGCGCCTCACTTGGCTTCCCTTCTTCATTATGTTCAACACCTGTTACATGATGTATACCACCTTTAACACCTGGTATTGGTCGTGGTGATACGCCACTAGCTGTTAATGCATATCTTTTAAAGTATGCTTTATCATCTTCAGCTCTCTCGATATCTGACTGTATTATTTCTCCACGACGAATATCGATTTTATTATAATCGAGCGTTTTAACAGTTTGTTTTCCTAATGATAATTGTAAATCACTTAACAGAATGACTGGACATTGGTATTCTTCAGCTAAATTAAATGCTTCCATAGTAAGGTAAAACGCATCTTCAGCATCTGTAGGAGCAACGACAATTTTCGGAATATCACCATGGGTACCATAAATCATTTGTAATAAATCTGATTGCTCTTGCTTTGTTGGTAAGCCAGTAGAAGGACCACCTCTTTGAGTATTAATAATGACTAACGGCGTTTCAGTCATACCAGACAAACCAATAGATTCCATCATTAAGGAAAGACCTGGACCTGCACTTGCTGTAAATCCTCGTACGCCTGCATAGTTAGCACCAATCGCCATCGTTGCTGCTGCTATTTCATCTTCAGTTTGAACGACAGTACCATCAACTTTAGGTAGATTGGCAATCATGTATTCCATAATTTCAGAAGCTGGCGTAATTGGATAAGCAGACATAAATCTTGATCCAGCTGCTATTGCTCCTAATCCAATTGCGTCATTACCTATCATATATAAATGAGGATGACCGCTACCATTCTCTAACGTAAAGTCTCCATTAACGTTGGTAACTTGTTGTTTCATTAAATCATAACCCATATTAAGAGCTTGTATATTCATATCAACAACTTTATTACCTTTTTTTGAAAACATGTTATCGATTAAAGTTTCAAAAGTTGATGTATTTAAATCCATCAGTGCAGATGTCGCACCAATTGCCACCATATTCTTCATTAATGCTGTTCCAAGTTCCTTTGCAGTGCTAGTGAATGGTAACTCAATTAATTGAGCCACACAGTTCTCTGGCTTTTGGGGTTTTGCTTTAGCATCTGCAATTATAATACTATCTTCTCTCATTTCATGATGATTTAATTCAATCGTTTCCTGGTCAAAAGCAATGAGTATATCTAAATCATCACTAATCGCATGCACAGGCGATGTTGAAACTCTTATCTTATTATTAGTATGGCCACCTTTTATACGACTAGAAAAGTGTCTATATCCATACAAAAAATAACCTTTTCTATTCATTGCAGTAGCAAAGATTTCACCGGTAGATTCAATACCTTCGCCTTGCTGACCGCCCACTTTCCATGATATTTGTGATTTCATATCACATGCCTCCTGTGGTATTAATTCACTCTCTATGATAACAAAATAAACCACTGTTTTACTATTTCAACAGTGGTACAAGTTTAAATTCATACTAATGGACTATATCCTTTTAAATTTGGAAAGGATGGTCCTCATTTATTAACAGTCTCTTTATTTGAATCGTTTTACCTTCTTTATCTAAATCTATGATAACTCCTGATAATACGCCTCGCCCATCATCTGGAACAACATGCCTTTGTGGCAAACTGGTAATAAAACGTTGAATAACTTCATCTCTATTGATACCTAAAATACCATCGTAATAACCTGTCATTCCGACATCTGTGATATATCCTGTGCCATGAGGTAATATACGATCGTCAGAAGTTTGAATATGTGTATGAGTACCAACAACAGCGCTCACTCTGCCATCTAAATACCAACCCATAGCATTTTTTTCAGATGTAGTTTCAGCGTGAAAATCTACAAATATGTATGGTGTAGATTTTTGAGCTTCCTCGATTAACTGGTCAGCCTTTTTAAATGGATCATCAATATCTTGCATAAATGAACGCCCTTGTAAATTAATAATAGCCAATTTAATATCGTTAATTTTTATTATTCTCATACCTGTTCCTGGAGCTTCATCAGGAAAATTTGCAGGTCTAACCATTCGATGAGCATCATCAATAAAATCGTAAATTTCTCTTTGACCATATGTATGATTACCCATAGTCATGAAATCCACGCCTTCTCTTAGAAGTTGTTTGTAAATTTTTTCTGTTAATCCTTTACCGTGTGCGGCATTTTCAGCGTTTACTATAGAAACTGTTGGGTGATAAGCTTGTTTAATTTTAGGTAAATAAGTAGTCATCATTTTCCTGCCTACTTTACCAACGATGTCACCTATAAACAATATTCTCATTTCTGTTCATCCTCTCATAAATTAAGTTTAATGGATACTGTACTATAATAAAAGTCTCATCAACAAATTAATTATTCTGAAAATTAAAAGACTTTACTTTTTTGTATTTATGTATTGTGTTAATATAAAACTAATAAAAATATAGGAGTTGTTTATTCATTCATGTCTATTAATATTGATCCTGAAAAATTTGCTGAATTAGTTGTAACTTCAAATCCAGCCAAATCTGATGAAGCTGAAGATATCGCTAAAGAAAGTTTAATTTTATACATTAATGCTTATCGTTTAGCAGAAAAATATGCAAACATCGCTACAAATTGCTATGATACAGCTGAAATTTTAAAAGAAATTAATGAAGTTGATTTACAATTAAAATAAATCATTATATCCGAGCGTTTATACGCTCGGTTTTTTATATTATATTTAATAAGCCACTGGCCGTAGATACGGTCAGTGGCTTATGGAATTATTTAGCATATTCTATTGCTCTAGTCTCTCGAACAACTGTCACTTTGATATGTCCAGGATATTGTAACTCTTCTTCAATTTGGTTCTTAATATCTCTTGCCAATCTATATGATTTTAAATCATCAATTTCTTCAGGTGAGACGACTACACGAATCTCTCTACCAGCTTGTATAGCAAATGCTTTTTCTACCCCATCATAACTTTCAGATAACGTTTCGAGTCTCTCAAGTCTTCTAATATAATTTTCAAGTGTCTCTTTACGTGCACCTGGTCGCGCAGCTGATAATGCATCTGCTGCTGCAACTAAAATAGAAATGATAGAGGTTGGTTCAACATCACCATGATGTGAGTGAATAGCATTAATAATTATGTTATTTTCATTATATTTCTTAGCTAATTCAACACCTATTTCTACGTGACTACCTTCAACTTCATGATCAATAGCTTTACCAACATCATGTAATAATCCTGCACGTTTAGCTAATGTAACATCTTCTCCTAGTTCTGCTGCAAGCATACCTGAGAGGTGAGCAACTTCAATTGAATGTTTAAGTACGTTCTGACCATAACTAGTTCGATAATTTAATCGACCCAAAATTTTCACTAAATCAGGATGCATATTGTGTACATTTATTTCAAAAGTAGCTTGTTCTCCAGCATCTCTTATGATATCGTCTACTTCCTTTCTAGCTTTTTCGACCATATCTTCAATACGTCCAGGATGAATACGTCCATCAGAAACTAAATTAACTAGTGCAGTTCTAGCAATTTCACGTCTAATTGGGTCAAAGCCTGATAAAATAACTGCTTCTGGTGTGTCATCAATAATTAAATCAATGCCAGTAAGTGTTTCTAACGTACGTATATTTCTACCTTCTCTACCTATGATACGACCTTTCATTTCATCATTCGGTAGATTTACGACTGAAACAGTTGATTCAGTTGTATGTTCTGCTGCTAATCTTTGTACAGTTGTAGCAAGTAATTCTTTAGCCGTCTTATCAACTTTTTCTTTCGCTTCTTTTTCTTTTTCTTTAACAAGTATTGCAATATCTTGTGACAGTTCTTCTTCAACTCTTTGAAGCTGTTCTTTCACAGCTTCTTCTTGAGTGAGACCGGAGATGCGTTCTAATTCTTGTTCATGCTTCATTATTAATGTTTGAACACTACTCTCTTTTGCATCTACTTGTTGTTGTCTTTCTTCAAGTTTTGATTCTTTTTGTTCCAAAATCTCATCTTTTTTATCTAAAAGATCAGATTTCCGATCCAAATTTTCTTCTTTTTGAAGAAGTCGGGTTTCTTGTCTTTGAAGTTCACCACGTCTTTCACGCAGTTCATTCTCAGCTTGTTCTTTTAAAATTTGGTTCTCTTCTTTTGCCTCAAGTAATTTTTCTTTTTTAATATTGTCTGCTTCTTTATTAGCATAGCTAACAATATCATCGGCAGTTTGTCTTGCTTGAACTTGTTTTTGGTGTAATAAATTTCGGGCAACAATATACCCTACAACAACGCCTAGAATAATCCCCAGCAAAATGAGTAGGAGGCTTAATAAATTCACATAAACACCTCCTTTATCTAGGGTTTGCTTTGTATATCAAAATCAATATGATTATATGAAATTATATAAGAATCATACATACTAATTGTACGTTTATCGACAGATATGTGTCAAGATATGAAATTGCACTACACTCACTTTAAATTGCTTTTCTTAAAGAACAAATCAAAAACTACAAAAAAAGATGGCTAATTGAGCCATCCTTTTACTTAATCAACTAAAAAACTATTCATCAAATAAAGTTTTTGGTGAATCGTCTTCATTTTCATCCACATCACCATCGAAAATACCTAACTTTTCACGTAACTTACGGTCAATTTCTTCTTTGATTTGTGGATTTTCCTTAAGATAATTTTTGACGTTTTCTTTACCTTGCCCCATTCTATCTCCATTATAAGAATACCAGGCACCTGATTTATCAACGATATCGTTCTCTACACCTAAATCAATGAGCTCTCCTTCCTTAGAGATACCTTGACCATACATAATATCTACTTCTGCAACTCTAAATGGAGGTGCAACTTTATTTTTCACAACTTTTATTTTGGTTCTGTTACCTACAATGTCTTGACCTTGTTTTAACTGCTCTGCTCTTCTTACCTCTAAACGTACAGAACTATAGAATTTTAGGGCTCTACCACCGGGCGTTGTTTCAGGATTCCCGAACATCACGCCAACCTTTTCACGAATTTGGTTAATAAATATAGCTGTAGTATTAGATTTAGAAATAGCCCCTGATAACTTTCTTAATGCTTGAGACATTAATCTTGCTTGTAAACCAACATGAGTATCTCCCATTTCACCTTCAATTTCAGCTTTAGGTGTTAAGGCTGCTACTGAATCGACAACAACAATGTCCACAGCACCACTACGAACAAAAGCTTCGGCGATTTCAAGACCTTGTTCACCATGATCTGGTTGAGATAAGTATAAATTATCAATATCTACACCTAATGCTTGTGCATATACTGGATCGAGAGCGTGTTCGGCATCGATAAATGCTGCTACACCACCGTTTTTTTGTACTTCAGCTATAGCATGTAAAGCTACTGTCGTCTTACCCGAACTTTCAGGTCCATATATTTCGATAATTCTTCCTTTAGGATAACCTCCAACCCCTAATGCATTATCAACTGTGACAGAACCACTTGAAGTACTTGATACTCTGCGACCTTTATTATCGCCTAACTTCATAACGGCACCTTTACCAAAAGATTTTTCCATATTTTTAATAACTGTATCTAAAGCTTTTTGACGTTCATTATCCAAAACGAGACCTCCTACTACAGAAAGTTATCTGTATAATATCTTATACTTACTATACAAGTATTTTAAGCAAAACACAAGTCTTTTGCGAATATTTGTTCGCGTTTATTGTGTTCTAGCTTATACAAAAACGAACAAACGTACTTATATTTCTTACAAAAATTTAAAATATATTATTTATTAAACCAATTTAATAATCTAATCATCGCATAATTTTGACTTCTGCTTCTCAATAAATTACGACTTTGAGACATCTTAAATGTTTCGATATCGAAATTATTTCCATCATAAATCCCTAAATATACAATATTATCTTTATTTAAAAGTACAATACCCAAATCTGTTTGGTACAAATCTCTGACATATTGAGCAGCATTGAATAAAACGGTATTAAACTCACAAGTTATATCAATAAATTGGTTAGAATGTGGTAGCATACCTTTAACTAGATTTTTACTGTCAGCATTTTTTAATCGAGTAAACAAAGCTCCATTAGTTACACCGTCATAAATAGCAAAATTCTGTTTTGCACTATTTATAACCGATTCTTCAATGCTAACTTCGTCTGAACCAAAATAATAAGTACCAATCCTATTTAAAATTTCATCTCGAATAGGCTTAATAAGCAGTTGACATCGTTCCTTACTTTCGGCATTGGCTGTTAATCTAACATATACTTCATGCGTACCTGCAAGAGGTGCGATTGTCGGATTAGTTTGCTCATCTATAAGGTCAATTAATAGTGTTTCTAATTTCGACTCTCCTATACCAGCAAATCTAAGTAATTCAGAAAAAATAACTTCATCTTTATCCATAAGATAAGGTAATAATTCATTTTTCGCCATAGGTTGCATTTCTTTCGGTGGACCTGGTAGTAGAATTATTTTTTGTTTACCTAATTCTACAAGCATACCAGGAGCCATACCATTTTTATTTGGTAAAACTATGGCATCTTCAATCACTAATGCTTGTTGCTTATTATTAGAGGTCATATCTTGACCTTGTTCTTTAAAATAGTTTTTGATAAAGTTTAACGATGCTTCATCCGTCACTAGATTTTTTCCTAATACTTTAGCTACAGTATGTTTAGTTAAATCATCTTTTGTTGGCCCTAATCCACCTGTTAAAACAATAGTATCAAATCTAGATAGACATTGCTTTATTACATATTCTAACCTTTGAGGGTTATCACCAATAACTGTGTGTTCTACTACACTTTTACCAATACTATTAAAAAGTTTTGAAAGATATTGTCCATTTGTATTAGCTATTTGACCTAGTAATAATTCAGAGCCAACAGCTACTATTGAAATATTCATCAATGATATACTCCCTGATATTTATATTGTCTTTTCAATAATTCCATTATATATTTTTTTGTAATATAAATCTAAAATAAGAATCTTTATAGAAACAGTTTAATTATGTATCACAGAACTGTCATCTAATATAACTTAAACATAACATCACATTTTCTTATAACATGCTGAAATTGCATTTTTATAAAAAGATTTACCAGATGTATATCAATATTACATCTGAAAAGTGAAATATTAAATCAATTCTAGTAATTGTTTTATCTTCTTTGTCACAATAGATCAATTAAAAAAATAAAAGGTTTGCAACCCATCTAGAATAGGAAACAAACCTTTGACAAAGATAACTAAATCAAAATGTATATAATTTAGAGAGTATGATTATATAACAAATTGATATGGTACTTTATAGATGAAATAAATTTACAAGCTCAATTTTTAAATTACACATTTATTTAGAATGTTTAAATACATCTCTTCCTTTATAAAAATATTCAATACCTGAAAGAATAGTAAAGAATACTCCAATGTATAATAACCACACTCCAATTGGGAAATGTACATAGTGCATGAAAGGGTCGCCGAATAAAATCCATATAATTGCAACCATTGTCACTGCAGTTTTTATTTTTCCAAGTTGCCCTGCAGCACTTACAAACCCTTGTTCAATTTGTAGTAATCGTAACCCTGTAACGGCAAATTCTCGAGCAATAATAATGATAGCAACGACAGAATTAGTAAAACCAAGTTGCACCATAACAATTAATGCACTCGCGACCAATAATTTGTCTGCAAGTGGATCTAAGAATTTCCCCATATTAGTAACTAATTGCCATTTACGGGCAAGATAACCATCAGCAAAATCACTTAATGATGCTACCACAAATATGATAGCACTAATTAATATTTCAATTCTGATATGATTTCCACCTAAAATTGAAATTTGCCCAAAACCAAAATCAACTAAAGCAAATAAAATAAAAAATGGTATTAAAATAACTCTAAATACCGTTATTTGATTCGGTATATTCATATTAAATCCTCATTTCTAAAACATATATTTATATAATTAATATTGCGAGTATCCAAACGATTAAAGATATTAAAATAATGAAACCCATCCACATCAACAATTGAAACACTTCTTTAGATTGACGTCGGTAAGGGGGGGCATACCCATTAGAAAATGTTTGTATCACATCATCAATTTGATATTGTGTTTCAGGAATCTCATCTTGATGTGCTTCAATAAGTTGATTTGGTTCGATATTTACAACTTTAGCGTATTTTCTAATAAAACCTTCAGTATAATCACTCTTGGCTAGTTCATTAAAATCATTATTTTCTATATGTATTAACGTTTGACGCTTTAACTGAGTTCTTTGTTCTAATTCACTTAGTGTCATACCCAATCTTTCACGTCTACTTTTCAACACTTCACCAATCGTTTTCACTCAAAGTCCTCCTAGAAATTATTCAAAGAAACCAAACCCTCCACCAAATGGATCTCCAAAATCTAAATTATTCTTACTTTGAACCGTATGTTTCTTCATTTCTTCATATCGAATCTCTTGATTTTCATTTTCTCTCAATTCAATAATATAGTCAAAATCTTCCATATTATAATTGCACGACTCTACAAATAAATCTGGATGTTCAACAACTTTTATTGAGGGTAACGTCATAACCTCTCTCACCAATTCTTGGTGTTCAGGGTTCAATTCACGTGCTGTTACCGCACCATCAATGATATATACGTGATTAGAATCATATTCACCTTTAAATAGTGAACGCCTTACTGTTTGTTTAATTAAAGTTGAGCTAATGAATAACCATCTTTTATGTGCACAAACACTTCCAGCTACAATAGATTCCGTTTTACCAACTCTAGGCATTCCACGTATTCCGATTAATTTATGTCCCTCTTCTTTAAATAACTCAGCTAAAAAATCAACTAGTAATCCTAAATCTTCTCGTTCAAATTTAAAAGTCTTTTTATCATCAGCATCCTGTTCAATATATCTACCGTGTCGTACAGCGAGTCTATCTCGTAATTCAGGAACTCTTAACTTTGTAATTTCTATTTCATTAATTTCTTTTACAATTTGTTCGAACCTTTCGACCTTTTCTAGTTGATCTGTTTTGATTAACAATCCCCTTTTTCCCTGATCAACACCATTAATTGTAACAATACTAATACCGAGCATTCCAAGCAAACTTGAAATATCACCGAGTAAGCCAGCACGATTTACAGTTATCTCATATTCTAAGTACCACTCTTTCCTTTTTGCAAAAGTCATCTCTTGACCACCCCTTGTTAACAACGAAGCCCACGAAAACTTTGTTTATCATATTATAACATCAATAATAAAAAGATACTTCTTTTATTATTACTTATATGTTGCTCCTATAACAATTGAAACAAGAAAACTTATCTTTTACTGACAAAGCATTTAAATATACCATCCGCCATTCACTTTGTGGACCGTTCCCGTTATACTTTTTGACATAGTACTACACAAGTATGCACAAGCATGTGCCACTTCAGAGGGATCAATCATTCTTTGCTGAGGTAACTCTGCTACTATATTCGATAACTCATCTTTAGACCATACATCGCTCATTTTTCCTTTTACCATGCCTGGTGTAATAGCATTTACAGTTACTGAAGTTAAAGCTAATTCTTGACTTAATGCTTTAACAAAACCAATTTGAGCACTTTTCATTGCTGAATAGATTGTCTCTAAACTAGCTCCAGTTTCTCCCCAAATTGATGAAATAACAATGATACGTCCATTGTTACTCTGCCTTAAAATATCAATAAAGTAGCGAGTCAAACGTATAAATTGTCTTACATTTAATGCATAACTATTATCGATGTCACAATCACTCATATCTTGTAACATGCCATATAATGCTGTCCCACTGGTATAAATCAGACAATCTAGCTCGTCAATGTGTCCAAAGTAATCTTCGAGCTTTATATCTTTGGTTAAATCACATTGAATAAATGTAATTTTGCTATTTTTAAATTGATTACTTAAATCAGAATATTGAGCTGAATGATAATGTAAGAAGACTTCATAACCTTCAAATAGCAGTCGTTTTACAATGGCACGACCTATTGTTCCAGAACCACCTATGACTAGCGCTTTCATCTATTTTCCATCTCCAAACGACTATCAACAAGTTGGTCAAAGTTCAAGAATAATTCAGAAGTTTCATTTACACTCTCTAACGTAATATTTTCTACGATATCTAGCATATCAAATACACTCACTCCTTCGAAATAGAGTTTTGCATATTGATTAGCTATATATTCTGGAGAATTTAAACTTGATATGAATTCTCCAATAAATTGCTTTTTCAATAAATCAAATGCTTCTTGATCTTTAAGGTTTCCTTTATATTTTCTTAATTCATCCATTATTAGTTGTTTAAATAGATCAGGCTGTTGTGTTGCACTAGTAATAATTGAAAAACTGTAACTTGGTTCCAATACAAATTGATAACCGAATGTTTCATCTATTAAATCTTTATTTAAAAGTTGTTGATAAAACTCCGTTTCCTCTCCAAAAACCAATTCGTAGAAAAATGTCATTTCCAAATCTCTTTGAACAAATTTCGTTGCACTTTCATCTAATGGTTCATTTTTAAAACCTAACATCAATCGCGGTGACTGTAATTTCATTTTCTCGGAAACAAACCGTTGATTTACCTCTCTAGGCTCATCAATTTGCGCACGTTCAATACGTGGTTGATAAGTTTTATCTCTTTGATTTTCATGCTTTTCTACAAGTTTAATTATCGATTGAGGACTAACATCGCCTACCACAAACAACACCATATTAGAGGGATGATAAAATGTTTCATAACATAAATATAAATCATCTTTAGTTATTTCATAAATGCTTTCAACACTACCAGCAATATCCACCCGTATCGGGTGTTTGGAATACATAGCCCTTAAAGTATTAAACATTAATTTATATCCTGGTTGTTCCTGGTACATTTTAATTTCCTCAGCTATAATCCCTTTTTCTTTATTAACTGTTTCTTCAGTAAAATAAGGTGTTTCTACCATATTGAGGAGACGTTTAATGTTACTTTCAATATTACTTGTTGCGCTAAATAAATAACTCGTACGATCAAAGCTTGTAAAAGCATTAGCTTGCGCATTCTCTTCGGCAAATGCAGTAAATAAATCTTCATCTTCTTTTTCAAACAATTTATGTTCTAAAAAGTGTGCCACACCGTCAGGAACTTCTACAAATTGCTGACTACCTATGGGCTTAAAATGATTGTCCAATGAACCAAACTGTGTTGTGTAGGTCACATACGTTTTTTGAAAACCAGGCTTTGGTATGACAAATAATTTCAACCCATTATCAAACTCATGTTCGAAAACTTTCTCATCTATAAGTTCATATTGATGTGTTTTCATCAGTGTTGGTCTCCTTTCGTTAGTACATAAATTGTATCTAGAACAGCTTCATTTGCCAATTTAATAACATCTGTCTTCGTCACTCGATTCACTTCCTTTATAAAATCTTGATCAGTTTGCTGTTGGTTTAATAATAATTGATTATGCAGTATTTCAATTATACTTTTAGGTCTATCTGATGCTTCGTGTCTATGAGAAATAATGATTTTTTTAGCTAATTCAATTTTATTAGAATCGAAATCTCCATTTTTTATCTTATCAAACTCTTTGATAACAGTTTCTTTTGCTTGCTCATATTTCTCAGCAGAAACTCCACTTAAAACAAATAAAAATCCGTTTTTACCATCAATTTGTGAATGTATAGAGTATGCCAAACTTTGCTTTTCTCTGACTTCGTTAAATAGTACTGAGGAAGGATCTCCTCCAAACATCATATTTAATACTATAAATGCATAGTAATTACTTTTCCCATAATAAGATGGAAAGCGATATCCCAAATTCAATTTAGCTTGGTCAACATCGTCTTTTTCAATTATATATTGCGGTTGATCAAAAGAAGGTGCGATTTCAGTAGTTTCTCTATTTTCTAAATAGAAAGGCTTAATTGCAAACTTATCTAGAATAAGTTGTGTTACTTCCTCTTTGTTAATATTTCCTACAACATAAATGGCACAATCATCATTTTGTATCATGGATAGATATGTATCGTATAGACTTTCAGAAGTCACTTGTGGAATTTGTTCTAATTGACCTGTAGCTATAAATCGATAAGGCTCCTGTTTAAACATATAATTCATTAACTGAAGAAATGAATACTGTGCTTTATTATCTTCCATTGCTTCAAGTTTTTTGCTAAGTAAAGACTTTTCTTGAGCTACATATGTATGATCAAAGCATCTATCTTTGATTAATGGATTCCAAATTATTTCTTTTAACGTATCTAATCCCTTTTCAAATAAAGGGGTTTTATCTTTTAAGAATTTTTCATTAACTACTTCTAATGAGATTGTAATAACATGCCTATCTTTAAACTTTGAAACAAAACTATTAACATAGGCGCCATACAATTCTGATAACTGTTTATTTAAAGTTTTATCGGTGGGCCATTGTTGTGTTGCACGAACTAATACTTTACTTAAAATTGAACGTGAAGTAATTGTTTTATAGTTTAATGGTGCCATAAATTTAAAGGTAATTGTCGTTGTTTTAAATTTATCGGTAGGCAAAACATTGACTCGAACTTTTGTGTTATCTTGATTGAATCTCTCCAAAATCTAACCTCCTGGTCTAATATGACAATTTATTCACTTTTAGTAATAGTGAATTTAACTAAACTACTCTTAATATAATTTAAAGAATACAAAATTGGTTGATGCTTTTCGTCATAATGTACTACTTTAAGTAACATAAGCCCTTCGTGAGGTGAAGCATTAAGCACTTCTGAGATATGAGGTTCGTAACTAATTGCTTCTAAATCCATTTCTGCATGCATGATTGCATGATTTGTAGATGCTTTAATAGCTTCTAACATTGAACCACTACTCTGTTGATAATCTGTGCAAGTTAGATAAGTTTTTGCTATTTTGTCTAAACAATATACGACCGGCTTATGATTAGCAGTCCTTAGTCTCTCAATAATTGTTATAGGTTCTTTTGTTTCTATACCTAAATGTTCAGCATCTAAAATAGTTGCAGGTTGCTCGTCAAGATTCAGATATTCTGTTCCTGCTTCATAACCTGCTTCTTTAATCATAGTCCCTATACTAATAATTTTATTTAACGGGTAATAGAAAGGGGGCTTGATTTTTACGCTAGTCCCCTCTTCAAAATTATCCGTTACTACTTGTTCAGTAATCAACTCATCTATACCATCGTAAACATCATCTGTTTTAACATTTAATGCTCTCGCAATTGACAAATTACTAGGTAATTTACTTCCATTAGTAAGTTCACCATCTTTGATTAAATTTAAAATGTATTGTTTTACTCTATAGATTGCACTCATTTCCGACATTTTTACACCTCGTCATTTTCTAAATCAACTAAAATTTGTCTAGGTTTACTTCCTTTTTGTGGACCAATAACTTGGTTACGTTCCAAATCATCCATGAGCCTTGAAGCTCGATTATAACCGATTCTAAATTGTCGTTGTAATAAAGAAGTACTAGCTTTTTGCTTTTCTATTACAAATAAATAAGCTTCATCATATAAAGCGTCCTCACTCTTCATTTCTGATTTATCTACAGGTGCATCCGGTTCCATTTCTTTAACATAATTTGCTTTCTGTTGCTCTACAACATAATTAACAACATCTTGCACTTCTTGATCGCTTAAAAAAGCACCTTGAATTCGGGTAGTAGTAGATTCTCCGTTACCAACATATAGCATATCACCTTTACCAAGTAGCTTTTCAGCTCCACCAGCACCAATTATTGTTCTAGAGTCAGTTTGAGAACTTACAGCGAACGCAATTCTTGATGGAATGTTATTTTTAATAATACCAGTAATAACATCAACTGAAGGTCTTTGAGTAGCTACAATTAAGTGTATACCCGCAGCTCTAGCCATTTGAGTAATACGTTGGATAGCATTTTCTACTTCTTTACCTGCAACCATCATTAAATCAGCCAATTCATCCACTATTACGACGATATATGGTAACTCAGATTGTTTTTCATCAAGTTCCTCATTCTGTTTGCGTATATATTGGTTATATCCTTCAATATTTCGTGTCGATGAATGTTGAAACAAATCATAACGACGTTCCATTTCTGAAACAATTTTTTCTAAAGCTTGAGACGCTTTATGTGGATTTGTTACAACCGGTATAAGTAAATGAGGAATACCATTGTAAACATTTAACTCTACCATTTTAGGATCGATTAACATAAGTTTAACTTCGTGCGGTTTTGTATTGAGCAATATACTCGTTATAATACCGTTAATACAAACTGATTTACCGCTTCCTGTTGAACCAGCAACGAGTAAGTGAGGCATTTCATTTAATTGAATTGATATTGGATCACCAGAAATATCTCTACCAATGCCGACTTCTAATTTATACTTAGATGGGAACTTATCTTCTAAAACTTCTTTTAGAGTGACAAGTGAGATTTTATCATTAGGAACCTCAATTCCTACCGCAGAGCGACCTGGAATAGGTGCTTCTATTCGTACATCTTTCGCAGCCAAAGCTAATGCAATGTCATTATGGAGATTGACTATTTTACTTACTTTAACACCTTGTGCTGGTTGAATTTCATATTGTGTCACTGCAGGACCGATTTTAATTTGTGTTACTTTAGCATTAACACCAAAGTTTTTTAGTGTGGATTCTAAAACCTGACCTTTACGTTGGACTTCAGCTTTTGAAGTAGTTTTTTGTTTGGTAGGCTGTTTTAATAAAGATAAAGGTGGCACCGTATACTCAATATTGGCTTCTTCACCAGCTTCAGATATTGAGCCTTCAGCCTTACTTTGTTGTTGATTGTTTTCAGCAGTTGTAGATGGCTGATTATTATTTATTGATTGATTTTTGGTACTTGGTAATGATTGTTGAAATTGTTCATTATCCAAAACACGTTTTTGACGTTGGTTAGTAGTATTTTGTCTTTTATCTTCTTGCTCATTATGACCATATATTGGAATATCGTTTGACTGGGAAATCTCTGGAAAATCACTAACATCTTTAATGACATTATTATTTTGACGTGATTTTTTTTGTTTTTTCCGTTCAATTTTTTCCTCTTTTAATTGAGCTTTTTCTTCTTTTTTAATCTTATTTTGTTCTCTTTTTTGTTTTATTGACTCAGATGCATGATTACTTGATGACTTGAGGTTGTCGAATAAACTTTTTGTAACATCTCTATGTCTTAAATTAAGTAATAAAATGAAACTCGAAGCTAGTAACAGGATAGTTATTATTATTACACCTACAATAGATATGAGAGGTATAAATAGTTTAAGTAAATAAAAACCTATTAAGCCGCCCCCAAAATTTGGAAAATGTGTTTGTTCATAAGCTTTATAAACAAAGGACAGTACAGGCTCTCTTTGTGAAGTAATATTATGTGAAAAATGAAAATACAATTGCGTTATAAATAACAAAGCTAATTGTAAAACTATTGCACCGATACTACGTCGAGTTCTAGGTATTTGCTTAGAGTATGTTATAAAGATTGTTGCAATAAGTACTAAAATATAAGTTAAGTATCGACTCATTCCAAAAAGATAATTAAAAAAGCTATCAATCATTCTACCAATGATTCCTAATTGAAAAGCGCCTAGTATAATAAGAATTACTACAATTATTGAGAATATATATCTTAAAGGCGTTTCATTTTGCTTTTTTTTATTCGTTTTTTTATTACCCTTTCTCTTCGTCGATGTTCTTTTTTTTGCTTGTGGCAATACCTACACCTTCTTTTTTAATCTCTCATCATTACTATATTTAGAGTATTCATCCCATTTGAATATATAATTTATATGTATTTTTAATAAGATGAAAGAGGCAAGAACAACTTAGATTATTTAGATTCACTCTCATATTTACCAAACTCTAAGATATTAGAAACTGATAAATATTTAAAAGAAAAACTAATTGTTGAACAAAGTCATTAAACATGATTTTGCTTTGCTAAATTGTCCCAACCTCTTTAAATATTATTCTATTAAGATTAGATTTCCGATATGACTGGAATAATCATTGGACGGCGTTTTGTACTCTCAAATAGTAACTTACTGATTTGATCTCTCATATTTTGCTTGATTTCTGACCATTCTATTCGTTTTTCTTGAAGACCTTCCTCTACAATTTTACGTACTTTTTCTTCAGCCTCTTTCAAAAGTTCTTCACTTTCTCTAACATAGACGAAGCCTCTTGATTGAATTTCAGGTCCTGCAGCAATACGTCGATTTTTAGGGTCTAATGTCACAACCGCAATAAAAATACCGTCTTCGGCTAATAGATGTCGATCTCTTAATACGATATTACCTACGTCACCAACGCCAATCCCATCAATAAGTATATTACCTGATTGAACTTTTTCATTTAAAATCATATCTTTACCGTTATAACTAATCACGTCGCCTTTTTCAACTAAGAAAATTTTCTCAGGTGCTACACCTGTTTCTGCTGCTAATTTGGCATGTGCAATCTGCATTTTAAATTCACCTTGAACAGGTACAAAATATTCAGGTTTCATGATATTTAACATCATTTTCAATTCTTCCATACAACCATGACTTGACGCATGAATTTTCTTGTTGTTTGGAATTATATGTGCTCCAGCACGCACTAACTCATTTAATGTATCTGCAATAATAACTTCCATATTAGCTGAAGCAGTAATTGCTAGGAATATTGAATCCCCTTCTTCTATGTTCATAATTTTATGCTTCTTGCGAGCCATTTGACTTAATGCTTCTACTGGTTCACCTTGCATACCTGTAGCAATAATAATCACTTCATTTTTAGGGTAATTTTCCACTTCATTAATAGGTATTAATAAATCTTTTGGTATATCAAAGTATCCCAATTTACGTGCTATGTTAAACGAACTTTCAAGTGAACGACCTAAAAATGACACTTTACGATTAAGTTGACTTGCAATGTTAAGCACTTGTTGAATACGAACGAAGTTTGAAGCATAGCATGATACAATAAGTCTACCTTTAACCTTGGCAAAAGCATCATACATGTGATGTTCAATAATATTTTCAGGCGTGTTATATCCTGGCTTTTCAGCTTCTGTTGAATCACTGATTAATGCGAACACACCTTCATCACCAATTTCAGCCATGCGTTTCAAATCTGGAGCATAATGTCCATGCAAACTTTGATCAAACTTAAACTCTCCAGTATAAACTATAGAACCATAAGAAGTATGAATACATACGCCTAAGCTATCGGGAATGCTATGTGTTGTATTAAAGAAACTAACGTTAACATTTTTAAATCTCATAATTGAATCATGGTTTACAGTATAGTAACGTACTTTCTTTTTAATATTTCGGGCCTTCATTGCTTCTTTAACAAGTGCAATTGTCAATTTAGAACCATAAACTGGTGCGTCGATTTGTTCTAACACATAGCTTACTGCGCCTATAGCATGTTCATGACCGTGTGTAAGAAATATCCCTTTTAATCTTTCTTTGTTTTCAATGACATATTGAATGTCAGGAATAACGATATCTACCCCAAGCATTTCATCTTCTGGGAACATTAATCCTGCATCCAACATAAACATTTCATCGTCTACTTCAACGATGTACATATTTTTAGCGATTTCGCCAACTCCACCGAGTGGAATAATACGAATATCTTTATTTTTTTTCTTTATTAAACTCAAAATGTTACCTCCTATAAATAGTGACCCGTCCATATACAAACTCACTATTTATTATAAGTTAAAACGACCTTGATGTACACTATTATTGCACTGTTATACCATTTGATTATTGAGAGTATATTTTTTAAAATTAATGTTTTTATCATATTTAATAAAACAATTGTCGCATTTACATACTAAATATTACTTTTACTTATTAAATGATATTAATTGAATGTAAGTTTTTAAGTCACCCTATAACATTACTAACAAAATACATTTATCCCACTGAATAGTCATATTAATAATAAAAAAACTGCTCGCAAAGCATTTAGCTTTGTCGGCAGTTTTTTACAGAACACATACATTAGGTTCATATATTAATACATTTTAATTTTTAGATTGTTCTAATACTTTATGTGACGCATTAACTCGACCTTGTTTATCGATTTCAGTAATTTTTACTTCAATTGTATCTCCAATTTTAAGAACATCTTCTACTTTATTAATTCTTTCTTGTGAAATTTGAGAAATGTGTAATAATGCGTCTTTACCAGGGAACAATTCAACGAAAGCACCATACTTTTCAATACGTTTTACTTTAGCATGATATACTTGTCCAACTTCCGCTTCGCGTGTAATATCTTCGATAATTTCTTTTGCACGATTAATCATCGCTTGATCTACAGCCCCTATAAAGATTGTACCATCTTGTTCAATATCTAATTTAACTCCAGTTTCGTCAATGATTTCATTGATTTTCTTACCACCTGGTCCAATCACGTCTCGAATTTTATCTGGTTTAATACTCATAGGTACCACTTTTGGTGCATAAGCACTTAATTCTTCGCGTGGTTGCTCAATCGTGTGAAGCATATGATCCATAATAGCTAATCGTCCTTGACGCGCTTGTTCTAGTGCTTCTTCGATAACTTCTCGAGTTAAACCATCAATTTTAATATCCATTTGAATCGCAGTAATACCGTCTTTAGTACCTGCTACTTTGAAGTCCATATCACCTAATGCATCTTCCATACCTTGAATATCAGTTAAAATTGTATAGCTATCGTCACGCGTTACTAGTCCCATTGCAATCCCTGCGACTGGCGCTTTAATTGGTACACCAGCATCCATTAATGCTAATGTTGAACCACAAATCGATGCTTGAGATGATGAACCGTTAGACTCTAGTACTTCACTTACAATACGAATTGTGTAAGGGAAATCTTGAGTATCAGGTATAATGTATCGTAATGCTCTTTCACCAAGCGCACCATGGCCAATCTCACGTCTACCAGGTGCACGTACAGGGCCAGTTTCTCCTACAGAGAAATTAGGAAAGTTATAATGATGCATAAATCGTTTCTCTACCTCAGGTCCTAAACCATCAATTAATTGATAATCTCCAAGTGCGCCTAAAGTTAAAACTGAAAGTGCTTGTGTCTGACCACGAGTAAATAAACCTGACCCATGTGCTCTTGGCAACAAACCAACTTCTGATTCAAGAGGTCTTATTTCATCTACTTTACGTCCATCAGGTCGTATTTTTTCATCAGCAATTAGACGTCTTACTTCTTCTTTAATTAAGTCATTTAGAATTGCATAAACTTCTTTAACAAGCGTTTCATTTTCTGGATCTTCTTCATCTAGAAAATGACCAACAACTTCTTCTTTCAGAGCATCTAAGTTTTCATCTCGTTGTTGCTTATCGAAAGTTAAAACCGTCTCCTTAAGTCCTTTATCTTCAGTTAGACGTTTTACTTTTTCAACTAAATCTTCGTCTCTTTCCACCGGTACAAATTCTTGTTTGATTGGTTGAATGTGATCTATGATTTCTTGTTGGAATGTAACAAGTCGTTTGATTTCCTCGTGTCCGAAGAAAATAGCCTCAAGCATCTCACTCTCAGTAATTTCACTTGCACCTGCTTCAACCATGTTTACCGCATCTTTATGCCCAGCAACTTCTAAATCTAATCTAGAAATTTCTTTATCGGCGACGGAAGGATTAATGACATATTTGCCATCGATATAACCTATATTGACACCTGCTATGGGACCTTGGAATGGAATATCTGAAACACTTAACGCCATCGAAGAACCAATCATTGCAGCCATTTCTGGTGAGCAATCTGGATCAGCACTTAAGACAATATTCATGATTTGTACGTCATGTCTATATCCTTTGGGAAACAGTGGACGAATAGGTCTATCAATGAGACGAGCTGTTAACGTTGCTTCATCACCAGGGCGACCTTCTCTTTTTTTGAATCCTCCTGGAATTTTACCAGCAGCATACATTTTTTCTTCGTAATTTACAGTTAATGGGAAAAAATCGCCATCTCTAGGTTCTTTAGAAGCAGTTGCAGTTGATAGGACAACTGTATCTCCATAACGCACTAAAACAGCACCATTAGCTTGCTTTGCTAATTGTCCTGTCTCAATAGTTAAAGAACGCCCAGCCCATTCAGTTTTAAAAACTTTCTTCTCTTGAGACATTATGAATCTCCTCTCTTAATTCTAATATTTATATCATATCATTTATTTAACTGATTTTATATTTTTTATTATGTATCATAATAAAAAAAGGAAAGTACCATCCATGGTGCTTTCCTAGTTCTATATTAAGATTAACGACGAATACCTAATGATTTAATTAATTCACGGTAACGTTGAATATCTTTACTACGTAAGTAGTTTAATAAGTGACGACGACGACCTACCATTTTCAATAAACCACGACGTGAATGGTGGTCTTTCTTGTGTTCACGTAAATGCTCATTTAATGCAGAAATTTCTGCAGTTAATACAGCGATTTGAACTTCTGGTGAACCAGTATCAGTTTCGTGCACACGATATTCCTTAATTAATTCATCTTTACGTTGTTGTGAAATTGCCATTATCAATTTCCTCCTTAATTATATTTAACTCCTTAATCTGAGTGAGGCGTCGGAGAATCGACCTACTAAGAAAAAGGTATATCTAGAGAATAAGAATAATCTTGTATCTCTGTCAACTTTATATATTATATGATATATCATCATCGAAATCAATAGATAATAAATGTTTAGCCTTCGCTTTATCTTCATTCATTTGTTTAACTAATGGATCGATACCATCAAATTTAACTTCTGGTCTTAAAAAGTGATGCCAATAAACAGTCACACGTTCACCGTAAATATTTTCATTAAAATCAAATATATTCACTTCAATAACTAACTCAGCCCTAGCTGGATCGTGGAATGTAGGTTTAACACCAACGTTAGCTACACCACGATGTAATTTACTCTCAGGACCAATTTCCATACTCACCGCGTAAACACCTTTTTTTGGTAGTACATAATCGTCACTGGGTTGCACATTAGCTGTTGGAAAACCAATTGTTCTTCCACGTTTTTCACCTTGTACTACAGTTCCTTTAATCCTATATATATACCCCAATTCGTCATTTGCTTTCTGTAAATGACCATCTGTAAGCGCTTGGCGTATTGCAGTTGTAGAAATTTTTTCAGAATCCATCTCTTGTTTTCCTACAATAGTCGTATTAAAAGCTTTAGATTCCTGAAGTACCGTCATATTTCCTTTTCCAAATTTACCAAAGGTAAAATCAAACCCTGCAATCACTTCTTTAACATGATTATTAATAATATAATTTCTTATGAAATCGTCAGATGTCACACTAGCAAATCTTGATGAAAAATTGATAACGATACAATAGTCTATACCGTGTTCTGCTATCATTTCTAACTTATCTGAAAGTGGTGTTAGGTAGGTTGTACGTTTACGCTCAGGGTTTAATACGACTGAGGGGTGTGGATCAAACGTCATAACAGCCTTTTTAAGTTGATGCTCTTTTGCCTTTTCATCAAGCACTTGAAACACCTTATCGTGACCTCTATGCATACCATCGAAGAAACCAAAAGCCATAGCAACATTTTCAGTTATGAATTGATTACTTTGTATGGGATGAGTAACTTCTATCACTTTCATAATATTATTTCTCCTTTAATTAAAAACTTTTTTAGGTTTTATTTCATAAGGTTTGTCTGGATGAACTATATATATTGCTAAAACTTTTTGAGTACTATTATCGACAAATATAAAAGGTTCTTTAACATCTTGACTTAACACTTTTTTATGAAATTTTTGACCATTACAGATTTTCTTTTTAAAATTTGAATCTTTCACTTGGAATGATTTCAAACCTTTCAAGCCATATTCTATAGGAAACAATTCGTTATGTAATGAATCATGCTCATGTAATTCTTTAATTTGATCAATAGTTAAACTACTTTCTAATTGAAAACCGCCTGAAGCTATTCTAGTTAGACGTGACATATGAGCTGGAAAACCAAGTTTAAGTCCAATATCTGTAGCTAAAGTTCTAATATAAGTTCCTTTACCACATGTTACTTCAACTTCAAAATGACATGTCTGCTCCTGAAAAGTAACTTCAGATATTCTATGTATATCTTTAATAAATACTTGCCGTTTAGGGCGTTCGACAGTTTCATTATTTCTCGCATATTCATATAATTTTCTTCCATTTACTTTAACTGAAGAATACATAGGCGGAATTTGCTGAATATGCCCCTCAAATTGCTGCAACACTTGGTCAATCGTATCTTCATTGATATCATTCTTATCAATAGCTCTAGTTTCTAAAATATCTCCGGTTTGGTCTTCAGTAGTCGTACTCATTCCTAACGTTACCGTAGCGTGATAAGTTTTTCCCATTTCCATGATATAATTACTGACTTTTGTCGCATCACCTAAACAAATTGGTAACACACCATTTACTTCAGGATCTAATGTTCCTGTATGACCAATTTTTTTCATTTTTAAAATTTTACGTAATTTAAAAACGACGTCATGACTTGTTAAACCTCGTTCCTTAAATACCGGTAGTATGCCATTATACATATTGTCACACCTTTAACTTTTAATAACGTTTATTATTATAACACGATATTTTAATTCTTTAATTAGCGTTTTACATAAAAATAGTAGGCAATATCAAAAATATGCTTTATGAATGACTGTGCCTACTATAAAATATATTATTTATCATTTTTGTGTAAATCTTGAATCATGCGTTCTATTTTATTACCGTATTCGATAGATTCATCATATTCGAATGTTAACTCAGGTATAATTCTTAGGCGCATTCGAGAACCAAGTTCAGATTTTATAAATCCAGTTGCTTTATGCAAAGCTTTAAATGTATTATCAACTTCTTTATCATTCCCTAACACTGTTAAATATACTTTTGCTTGTGAAAGGTCATTTGTTAATTCAACATCAGTAATTGTTAAAAAACCAACTCTAGGATCTTTAACTTTATTATTAACAATGTCCATGATTTCTTGTTTCATTTGTTCTCCTACACGTTCTGCTCTTATATTATTCATCATCTCACCTCTCTTCATTTTTACTTTACTCACAAATAACTGTGAAATATCAGAGTTAATGATTAACTTTTGATGTTCATTTTATTAAATTATCAACAATGAATCAATAAAATAATATTAAATGAGAGACCATAACTAAAGTATTGATAGCACAACATTATGCTTTTCCAAATCAAAATTTATATCTTCACTTTGATTGTTGGTTAAGCAAAGTATGTCATACTCTACTTTAAGATATTAGATTTATGAAATATCTTAAAGTAGTTAACTTAGCATATAGCCTCTCCATAAGTTTCAAAATTATCTTTGAATTTCTACCATTTCAAACGCTTCAATAATGTCTCCTTCTTTGAGATCATTATATTTTTCAATTGTAATACCACATTCATAGCCTTGAGCTACCTCTTTAGCATCATCTTTGAAACGTTTTAATGTGTCAAGTTCACCTTCAAATAACACGATACCATCTCTAATTACGCGTACACCCGCGTTACGAGTGATTTTACCTTCAGTCACATAACTACCAGCAATTGTACCAACTTTAGAAACTTTAAATGTTTGACGCACTTCAGCTTGTCCGATGACTTGCTCTTCAAATTCTGGGTCAAGTAAACCTTTCATAGCTGATTCTATCTCTTCAATAACGTTATAAATAACTCTGTGTAATCGCATATCTACATTTTCAGCTTCAGCCGCGCGTTTCGCACCAGCATCTGGGCGTACATTAAAACCAATAATAATACCATTTGATGCATTAGCTAAAGTAACATCTGATTCATTGATAGCACCAACAGCTGTATGAATAATTCGTACATTCACACCTTCAACATCTATTTTCATTAGAGATGCAGCCAATGCTTCAACTGAACCTTGTACATCACCTTTAATGATGACATTTAAATCTTTCATTTCACCTTGTTTCATTTGCTCAAATAAATTGTCTAATGAAACATTTTTACTTTCTTGACGTTGCTGTATGACACTTGCCTCATGACGTGCTTCACCAATTCGACGTGCTTGTTTTTCATCACCAAATACAACAAAACGATCACCTGCAAGTGGAACATCGTTAATACCAGTAATTTCTACAGGCGTTGAAGGGCCGGCAGATTTGATTCTTTTTCCTAAATCATTAACCATTGCACGTATACGTCCATAAGTATTACCTACAACAATTGCATCTCCAACGTTTAAAGTACCATTTTGAACAAGTAAAGATGCAGCTGGACCGCGTGATTTATCTAATTCAGCCTCAATCACAGTACCTACAGCTTGTTTGTTAGGATTAGCTTTAAGTTCTTGTACTTCCGCTACTAAGCCAATCATTTCTAATAAATCATCAATACCGTCTCCACTCAATGCAGATAGTGGTACAAAGATTGTGTCACCGCCCCAGTCTTCTGGAATTAATCCATACTCAGTGAGTTCTTGCATAACACGATCAGGGTTAGCAGTTGGTTTATCAATTTTGTTTACTGCAACAATCGTTGGTACTTCTGCTTCTTTAGCGTGATTTATAGCTTCAATTGTTTGAGGCATCACACCATCATCAGCAGCCACGACTAAAATTGTAATATCAGTAACTTGAGCACCACGTGCACGCATAGTCGTAAATGCAGCATGTCCAGGAGTATCTAAGAACGTAATTTTTTTACCTGAATTTTCAATTTGATAAGCACCAATATGTTGAGTGATTCCGCCAGCTTCTCCTTCGGTAACTTTAGTATTACGAATAGAATCTAATAAAGTCGTTTTACCATGGTCCACGTGACCCATGATTGTAACAACTGCTGGACGTTCAATTGCATCGGAATCATCCGTCTCATCATCAAAATAAATTGATAAATCTTCTTCATCAACGACTACTTCTTTCTCTATTTCAACGCCATAGTCATCTGCAATTAATTCTAATGTTTCTTCATCCAATGATTGGTTGATATTAGCCATAATACCTAATAAGAACAATTTTTTAATAATACCAGCTGATTCTACATTTAGTTTTTCAGCTAACTCACCAACAGTTATGCCTTCTTGATAAGTGATTTTAGAGGGCATTTCTTTTGTTTCTGCTACCTCATTTTGAGGTTTATTATTTTTATTATTCTTTTTATTTTTATTATTTTTTTGATTCTTATTAGTTTTATTGTTTTTATTTTGCTGTTTTCCTTTGTTGTTTTGTTCTTTTTTCTTCGTTGGTTTACTATTATTCTTATTTTGCTGTTTTTCATTATTGTTAGAATTTTGTTTATTATTAGATTTTTGGTGATTATTTTGAGTATTTTGTTTATTAGTGTCTTTCACTTGAGAGGTTTTAAATTTTTTATCTAATGCTTTAATTTGTTCTTCTTCTAAAGCTTGCATATGATTTGACACTTCAACATTCATACTTTTTAACTCATCTATAATCTCTTTACTCTTTAGATTTAATTCTTTCGCATATTCGTAAATTCTTTTTTTACTCATATAATCACTCCTTACCATATTCATCTATCATTGATAACAATTTTTTTGCAAAACCATTATCTGTTATACCAATATTAACTCTATCGCTTTTACCTATTGCTAACCCTAATTCATTTCTAGTACCAAACACTTTTAATGGCACTTGATAACTATTACATTTATTATTCATCTGTTTTAGAGTATTACTAGATGCATCGCTAGCTAATATGACAAGTTTTATTTGCTTCTTTTTAAGCTCGTTTAATATGACCGATTCACCGCTTTTGATTTTACCAGCTCTCATAGCTAAACCAAGTAAATTAAAAATTTTCATTTTAGTCATTATTTTGGAATCTCTTCTCTATAAATCAGTCTTATTATTTCTTTATAAACAGGATCAAGTGTATCTTTAGTAGCGTTAAAATATTTTTCTAAAACTTCTCTTTGTTGAGCCTTTTCAACTAAAGCTACATCTTTAGACACATATGCACCGCGCCCTTGTTTTTTTCCTGTCGCATCTGCAAAGATTTCGCCTTCTTTGTTAATAACCACTCGAATCATATCTTTTTTGGGACGCATTTCATTAGATATAATACATTTTCTCATTGGAATTTTTTTCTTTCTCATTAATTTATCACTCCAACCTATGATTCTGTGTCATTATCTTCTTCTGTTTTAGCTGTTTTTTCTTCATCAGTTTCAGCAGTTAATTCTGTACTAGTTAAGTTTGTCTCTTCTAAGTTAACATTATCAAACTCAACATCTTCGTCACCTGAATTAACAATTTCATCTGCAACTTCTTCTGTTTCAATAACAGGATAAATTCCAGCTTCTCGGGCATCAGATTCTGATTTAATATCTATCTTCCAACTTGTTAATTTAGCAGCTAAACGTGCGTTTTGTCCTCGTTTACCTATAGCTAAGGATAATTGGTAATCAGGAACTACCACTACAGTTGATTGATTCTCTTCATCAACAATTACTTCTAAAACTTGTGATGGACTTAAAGCATTACGAACAAATACTTTCGGATCTTCATCCCATTGGACGATATCTATTTTTTCGCCACCAAGTTCTTCAACAACCGCTTCTACTCGTGCTCCTTTAGAACCTACACATGCTCCAACAGCATCTATATCAGGATTATCAGAATACACGCTAATTTTAGAACGATCTCCAGCTTCACGCGCTACTGATTTAACAATAACAGTACCATCATAAATTTCTGGAACTTCTTGTTCGAATAAACGTTTTAATAATCCAGGATGACTTCTTGATACATAAATTTGTGGACCTTTTGTAGTCTGTTCAACTTTATTTACATATACCTTGATACGTTCATTAGGAATATATTTCTCATTAGGACTTCTTTCAGCTTCTGACAGCACAGCTTCAATTCTTCCTAAATTCACATATACATAGCGATGGTCTACACGGTCAATCACACCTGTTAGAATATCTTCTTCTTTATCGATAAATTCATCATATAGAATTTCTCTTTCTGCGTCTCTAAGTCGTTGCATCACAGCTTGCTTAGCTGCTTGAGCTCCTACACGTCCGAAGTCCTTCGGTGTAACATCTTGTTCATAAATATCTCCTACTTCATAGGCAGGATTTTTGACTAAAGCAGTACTTAAATCAACTTCATCTCTATCATCAAACACTTCTTCAACGACTTCTTTACGTGCAATCACTCTAAATGAACCTTCGTCCATATTTAATTCAACTCTTACATTTCTAGCACTATCATAGTTTTTCTTGTACGCAGTAATTAAAGCTGCTTCAATTGCATCAATTAAAACTTCTCTAGGAATTTTCTTTTCCTTTTCTAAATATTCAGTAGCTAATAATAATTCATTACTTGACACGTTTTTTTCCTCCTCATCACGTTAAATCATTACAGCGTGACGTGCTTTTGCGATTTTATTCCTTGGAATTTCAATTTCTTTTGTTTTTGCCTTTTCTTTAACTTCCATATTAATTGATTCATCATTTACAGATTTTAAAATACCTAACCATTCTTTATCTCCTTCAATTGGTGCATAAAGAGATACAAAAATGGGCTGATTGATAGCATTATAAAAATCTTTTTCTTTTTTTATTGGTCTTTCTGCCCCTGGCGATGCAACATCAAGATAATACATTTCAGGTATTGGATCATTTTCATCCATAACTTCACTAATTTTTTCTGAAGCTAAAGTGCAATCATTAAGATCTACGCCACCTTCTTTATCAATAGAAATCCTTAAAAAATGGTCTTTACCTTCTTTAACATACTCAATGTCTACTAATTCAAAGTCCAAATCATTTAAAACTGGTTGAATCAATGGTTCAACTTGTTCAGTAATTTTACTCATACAGGCCTCCTTTTTTGGCAAATAGAAAAGAGCGGGTTTATGCCCACTCTTCTGCCTGAGTTAATCATTTTTTACGCATATTTAGTATATCACAAGTCTAATAAGTAAACAAACTGATATAGGTTTACTAATAAAGATGATTGAACGTATATGATATCAATTTATTAATAAGAAATGCTTACATATCAAATATCGACAATTGTGCCTTGTCAGGTAAATCTGGCAATGAGCCTAATTCGTCTAAATAGTCAATAACCTTTTGAGATAAGCCGGCTTTTTTATTTAAATCTTCTTTTGATAAAAATGGTCCCTCTTCTCTCGCTTCAACAATTCTTTGCGCAACGTTTTCTCCAAGTCCTGGCACTGAAATGAATGGAGGAATCAATGTATCCCCTTCAATAATGAAGTCAAAAGCCTGACTTTTTTCTAAACTAATCGGTTGCAATCGAAAACCTCGATGCGCCATTTCATTCATTATTTCTAATACAGTTAATACATCTTTCTCTTTTTTTCCTAAATCCATATATCGTGAATACATATCTTTAACTGTATTACGAATACTCGTTTTATCTTTAATCATCGTTATAAGATCAAAATCGGAAGCTCTTATAGTAAAATATGCTGCATAATAATATAGTGGATGATGTACTTTAAAGTATGCAATTCTTACAGCCATTAGTACATAAGCTGCAGCATGAGCTTTAGGGAACATATATTTAATTTTACGACAAGAATCTAAATACCAATCTGGTACGTTATTCTCCTTCATCGCTTCAACCATTTCATCTGTTAAACCGCGACCTTTACGTACAAATTCCATCGTTTTAAAAGCCATTGACGGTTCAAGTCCAGCATACATTAGATATACCATGATATCATCACGACAGCCTATCACACTAGATAAATCACATATCCCTTGACGAATTAACTCTTGAGCATTACCTAACCAAACGTCCGTTCCGTGAGATAAACCTGAAATTTGAACTAATTCTGAGAATGTCGTTGGCTTAGTATCTTCAAGCATTTGACGTACAAATCCAGTACCAAATTCTGGCACACCAAATGTACCTGTCTTACATAATATTTCTTCTTCTGTAACACCTAAACTCTCAGGGCCACTAAATATTTGCATTGTTTCTTTATCATCTACTGGTATAGTTTTCGGGTCAATTCCTGATAAGTCTTGTAACATACGAATCATCGTTGGATCATCATGTCCTAATATATCTAATTTTAAGACATTATCGTGTATTGAATGGAAGTCGAAATGGGTTGTCATCCACGCTGCACTTTGGTCGTCTGCTGGAAATTGAATTGGAGTAAAATCATAAATATCCATGTAATCCGGTACAACAATAATTCCCCCAGGATGTTGACCAGTCGTACGTTTAACCCCTGTACAACCTTTAACCAACCGATCAATTTCAGCACCACGTTTGTGAATACCTTGATCATTTAAGTAACCTTTAACGAAACCAAAAGCTGTTTTTTCAGCAACAGTACCTATTGTTCCAGCACGAAATACTTTATCTTCACCAAACAATACTTTTGTGTAATTATGCGCGTTAGGTTGGTATTCACCACTAAAGTTCAAGTCAATATCTGGAACTTTATCTCCTTTAAATCCAAGGAATGTCTCAAAGGGGATATCTTGCCCTTCTTTAATTAATTCATTACCACAAGTGGGACATTTTTTATCTGGTAAATCGAATCCAGATCCAACCGAACCATCATCAAAGAACTCACTTGTCTTACAATGTGAACAAATGTAATGTGGTGGAAGCGGATTAACTTCTGTAATTTCGGTCATTGTTGCTACGAAACTAGAACCTACCGAACCACGCGATCCAACTAAATAACCATCATCTAGCGATTTTTTCACCAAACGTTGAGATATGAGATAAATAACAGAAAAGCCATTACCAATAATACTATCTAATTCTTTTTCAAGGCGGTCTATAACAATTTGTGGTAGATCTTCACCATATAGTTTTTTCGCATTAGAATAACTCAACTCACGAATTTCTTCATTAGCCCCATCCATTCTTGGCGTAAATAGTTTATCTTTTATAGGTACCACTTTTTCAATTTTATTAGCGAGCTCATTTGTATTTGTTACAACGATTTCATATGCTTTTTCTTCACCTAAGAAGTGAAAATCATCTAACATTTCATCAGTGGTTCTAAAGTGAGCTTCTGGTAATGTTGAACGATTTAATGGATTCCCTGGTTGGGATGCAATTAAAATTTTTCTGGCTATAGCATCATGCTCATATAGATAATGTGCGTTACCAGTAGCAATCACTGGGATATTAGCGCTTTTACCAGCCTCTATTAATCGCTTGTAAATTTGTGTTAACGTTTCATTATCTCGTATTAATTCTCTATCCATTAAATCTTGATAAAGTGCCGGCGGTTGAACTTCTATAAAATCATAGAACTTTGCTATTTTTTCTACTTCCGACTGATCCTTCTGCATTACTGCTGTGAATAATTCACCCTCATCACACGCTGTGCCAATTAAGAGTCCTTCTCGATACTCATTTAAAAGAGAACGTGGAATTCTTGGCGTACGGTAATAATACTTAACTAATGAAGCACTGACTATTTTAAATAAATTTTTAAGACCTTCTTGATTTTGAACAATGAGTGTAACGTGGGATGGACGAGCTCTTTTATATGCATCTTCATTAGTTAATTTTTTATTAATTTCTAGATGGTTGTTCACACCTAGTTCTTTCATTTGTTGAACCATTTTTATAAAAATATAAGCTGTTGCTTCTGTATCATAAATCGCTCTATGGTGTTGCGTTAATTCGACACCATATTTTTTGGCAAGGAAATTTAAACCATGTTTCCCATATTCGGTATTAATTGTACGTGATAGCTCAAGTGTATCAATGACACCGTTTGTAGAAGGTCCAAAGCCTAACCTTTCATACCCTGTGTCAATAAATCCCATATCAAATGAAGCATTATGAGCTACAAATATCGCATCTCCAACCCATTCTTTAAATTCTGTTAACACTTCTTCAATTTCGGGAGCATCAGTTAACATATCATCAGTGATATGTGTAAGATTGATAATGGTTTCAGATAATCTTTCATGTGGATTACTAAAACGTTCAAACTTATCTATAATTTCACCATTATGCACTTTTACTGCAGCTAATTCAATAATTTTGTCATATTGATTAGAAAGACCTGTTGTCTCCACGTCAAACACCACATATGTTGCATCTTTTAAATTACGGTCTGTTGGTTTATAAGCTATAGGTACACCATCATCTACTAGCATACCTTCCATACCATAAATCATCTTAATACCGTACTTTTCGGCAGCATTGTGTGCATCGGGAAAAGCTTGTACTACATTGTGATCTGTTACTGCTAAGGCTTGGTGTCCCCATTTAGCTGCTTGTTCAACATATGCACTAATATTAGGAATACCATCCATTTGACTCATAGACGTATGTAAATGAAACTCTACACGCTTATTTTCTGCTTTATCTTGTTTAGGTGTCTTTTTAATTTCTTCAATATCTGACATCATCATGACAAGATCTCTAACAAAAGTATCTTCTTCAATACGACCTTGAGCTCTAACCCATTTACCAACACTAAGTGCCTTAAAGTGCTCCAAGTCATCTTTATTTTTTCTTGTAAACATTTTTAATACAAGTGAATCTGTGTAATCAGTAACTTTAAGCTCAACTATATGACGTCCACTCTTAAGTTCTTTTAGGTTAATATCAAATATAACACCCTCAATAGCTACTTTGAATTCTTCTTCAATAATTGATTCAATTGGTTTTATATTTTCAATCTGAATTGGTTTTCCAATCTGACATTTTTCCACTGTACTTTCATTATTATCTTGTTGTTTCGCTTTTTCTGCTTTCATTTTTTCTAATTTTTCAGTTGCTTCTCTTGCACTTTGTTCATCTTCTTGTTGAATATGTGCTTCTAAAGATGCAAGGTCATCATCGTGATTTGTTGTATCTGTTTCAAAAACGACTTTATCAATTTCAAAGCCACACTGTCTAAATGCTTTAATCAAACTACCATTACATGCCTTATCAAAATGATTTCTCTCAATGTCATTTGAAACTAAGACTTTTAAAACATTTCCACTCATAATGAGTTTTTTTTGTTTCAATTGACCTTTCACTTTTGGCGACAATCGTGTTTGATCAATACAATGTCCGAAATATTTTAAAGCAAACTCATCTTGATTGTTGGTATCTTTAATTGAAAAATCAATTGCTACTGTAGCTATTTCTTTAAATTCTTCTTCAATTGCATGTGTAAAAAGAAGATAATCTTCATGAGATAAAAAATGTGGGAGTGATATTTGGAAAGTCCATGTTCTGTTTTTATTTGAAACATCTATACGCGTGAGTTCACCTTGTTCAAGAATATCTTGTTCTAGTTGATTTGATATTTTTATTTGATCGGCAAGCACTTTAAACTTTTCTCGATTTGTCATTGCCAAAATAATAACCACCTTAATTAATACTAAATTTAAAACTATTAAACATCATTGGATATATTACAACTGTTCATAAAGTTACTTAATAAATTCGTTTCATATTATACTACTGATTGGACGTATTTTCATGAAAAACAAATAGTAAGTAATACAATAAAGAAGAGCAGGTTAGATTTAAGATTATGTTTCATCATCTTTCCTGCTCTTTATTAATATCAATTTAACTATCAACAATTATATTACAACTTACTTAATATTCTTAAATAAATCTTGTAAGTAAGTCTCTAATTCATCAATTTGCACTTCTTCGCTTAAACCGTTAAAGCGTTGTTTTACCTCAACAATACCTTCTTCAGCTCTTTTACCAACAACAACTCGTACCGGTAACCCTATTAGGTCTGAATCATTAAATTTAACACCAGCACGTTCTTTTCGGTCATCATATAAAACATCGTATGAATCCATTAATTTTTGATAAAGTTGATCACCTAAAGTACGTTGATCTTCCTTTTTAGGATTGATAGTGATTAGATGGATATCGAAAGGCGTTACTGATTTTGGCCAAATAATTCCATTCTCGTCATTGTTTTGTTCAACAATTGCACTTAATGTTCTTGATACTCCAATACCATAACACCCCATAATGAGTGGTTGTGCTTTTCCCTGATTATCTAGAAAAGTTGCATTCATTGATTCAGAATATTTTGTTCCTAATTTGAAAACTTGTCCTACTTCAATGCCTTCAGCAAATTGTGCTACTCCCGAGCCATCACTTAACATCTCACCTTGTGTAATGAATCTAAAGTCACCGTATTCTGTTACGTCAAAGTCTCTACCAATATTGACATTTATATAGTGATAATGATCTTCATTAGCTCCTACAACAAAGTTATTTAAATCTTGTAAGTAATTATCGGCATAAATTTTAATATCTTTTTCAAAAATAGGACCAATAGACCCCGGATTGGCACCTACAAGATTAACAATTTCATCCTGTGTAGCCATTTCAACATGTTCCGTGCCGAAATATGCTTTTAATTTCACTTCATTTAATTCATGATGTCCACGAACTAGTAACATAATAAATTCGCCATCTATTTTAAAAATCATCGTTTTTACAATTTCATCTAATGGTCTCTCTAAATAGCCTGCAACTTCTTGAGCTGTTTTAACATTTGGCGTCTCAACTTTAGTCAATTCTGCAAGTTCAGAATGCTTATGAGAAGGATGATAAACAACTTCGGCCTTTTCAATATTAGCTGCGTAGTCACTCTCATTACTATAAACTATTGTATCTTCCCCAATTTCACTCAATGCCATAAACTCGTGTGTATGACTTCCCCCTATTGCACCTGAATCTGCCACAACCGGTCTTGCATTGATGCCTACACGTTTGAATATGCGACTATATGCTTGATACATATCTTGATAAGTTGCATCTAATGAAGCTTCATCTGAATGGAAAGAATATGCATCTTTCATAAGAAATTCGCGTCCTCTTAATAATCCAAAGCGTGGCCTTTTCTCATCTCTATATTTGGATTGAATTTGAAATAAAGTAAGGGGTAACTGTTTATATGATTTTAATTCATCTCTAACTAAAGAAGTGACTACTTCCTCATGAGTCGGTCCTAATGCAAATTCACGTCCGTTTCTGTCTTTTAAACGCATTAGTTCTGGACCATATGCACTCCAACGACCTGATTCTTCCCATAATTCTGCTTGTTGTAAAGCTGGCATAAGAATTTCTACAGCATCTATACTTTCCATTTCTTCACGTATGATTTTAGATATATTATTTAGGACACGTGTAGCTAGTGGTAAGTAACTATATATACCACTTGTACTCTGTTTAATTAACCCTGCTTTTAATAATAAACGATGGCTTAATGCTTCCGCCTCTGCAGGGACTTCTCTCATCGTTGGTATAAATACTTTAGATTGTTTCATTCTCTTTTTCCTCCCTATTTATAAGAAATACCGTTGTATATCATTCCAAGTGACTAAAATCATAATAATAACCACAAAAAGTGCGCCTACAGCAATAATTCCTGTTTCCGCTTTTTTATTCACTGGTTTTCTAAAAATAGCCTCATATAGTACAAATAATATGCGACCACCATCAAGCGCTGGAATAGGTAACAAATTCATTATTCCTAAGTTAACACTTAATAAAGCGGTGTATCCTACTAAATTAATAATTCCAGATTTAACAACAGAATCAACACTGTGATAAATACCAACAGGGCCATTTAACATATCAAATGAAAATTCTCCTGTAAATATACTGGCTAACATACCAACAACAGCTGTAAAAATAAGCTTACCTTTGTCGAAAAAGTTATAAATACCGTAGCTTATTGGTTTAAAAACGCTGTGTTCTGTAGTAGGAGCAAAACCAATTTGATAAGTTGTTTGAGTTTTAGTTTTAGTTATCTTTCTTTCTACTTTTTTAGGTTGGAGATCTACAGACTTGGTTTGGCCATCCCTTTTAATTTTTACAGTTGTTTCAGCCGTTCTATTTTGGTCAAGAACATGTTTGATATCATCAAAATTTTTAATTTTATGATTACCTACCTGAACTATTTTATCACCTTTGTGCAATCCAGCTTCATCAGCCGGAGACTTCTTCACAACTTCTCCTATGACATTGGTTGGCGTACCTTGGTAGTATGCTAATCCAATAAATAGTACTAAAGCTAAAATAAAATTAAATAATGGACCTGCAAACAATGTTAAAAACTTAGGCAATGGTTTCTTATGTGCAAACTGTCTATCTCTTGGAGCAATTTGGACAAGGCTTCCATTTTCGACAAAAAATGCCTTTTTCGCTATAGTGAAGTGATGCCTTTCGTCATCATAAGAAGTAATACCTTCAATATATAGGTCATCTTTAAAATCACATTTCTTAACTTCTATAGCTTCAATTTGTTGAAATTTATGTTGATCATCTAGAATTATATGTGTGATTTCATCTTGGTTATTTAACTTTATTTTTACGTTCATACCTGGTTGAACTGGTGGTTCTTCAAGACCATCACCAGCCATTCTTACATAACCACCCACCGGTAATAGACGAATTGTATATAATGTTTCATCTTTACGAAAACTAAAAATTTTAGGGCCCATACCAATCGCAAATTCAGGACACATAATTCCTGCTCGCTTAGCAAAAAACATGTGTCCATATTCGTGAACAGTTACGAGGACACCAAATACGATGATAAATGAAATAATCGTAATTAAAATGCTCATGTTCTACACCTCTAATGAATTTATGTTTAATTAAAAAATCATCTAAGTAATTAAATCGAAGATAATATTAAATATTATAATATGTTAATACTTAATATCATATTATTTTGTGTTATTGTATCTTAACAATTTATCAATAAGTGCTGAAAAGGAGTTAAGAGATATTCACCACTCATCAACATCTCAATAACTCCTTCATTATAACATCTATTCCATTTTACAATTCATAAATTTAAGTTTGTATCAGTAAAATATTTAATAGCGGTAATACAAACATGAAGCTATCAAATCTATCTAATATACCGCCATGCCCTGGTAGTATACGTCCCGAATCTTTAACACCAAAATGACGTTTAAACCCAGATTCTACTAAATCACCTAATTGACCAAACATACTTAACACAATTGTGACTAATAATAAAAGCCAAATATTCATATGTAAATCTACAAACATTTGCATCACTAATGGTACTAAAATGCTACATAAAATACCACCAAAGAAACCTTCAATTGTTTTATTAGGGCTAATAACTGGCCATAACTTATGTTTACCCATAAGGCGACCAAAAATATAAGCACCCGTATCTGTTAGCCAAACGATTAAAAATGCAAATAAAATATATCTCAAGCCCTCAGAACGTGTCTCATAAAAATACATGAAACCAATTCCTACATAAGCTACAGACATCAAACAAAATGCAGCATCCATAAAACTAAATCTGTTTTTAGATAGCACTGTATAACTTAAAACTATGAAACTCATAGCAATTAAACCTTTAAGTTGGATAACTTGAACCCATTCACCTGCATCTTGAGGTAACATGATAATAATTAGGGCTAAAGCACTAATCAGACCAGGTATAGATAAAAATTTAATCATATTCATATTAAGTAATTCTTTTAAGGCTATCAAAGCTAGTAAAAATGCGAAAAGCATTAATATTAAGCCACCCTTGAGCAAGATAGGCAAGAATATTAATAAAGCTATAATCGCGGTTAATGTTCTTACTTTCATTTTTTACTCCTCACTTAATCCTCCAAAACGTCTTTGGCGTGATTGATATATTTTCAAACACTCTCTTAACTCTTTTTCATCAAAATCTGGCCATAGCTTTTCATTAAAAATAAATTCACTATATGAAGCTTGCCATATTAAGAAATTGCTTATCCTTTGTTCTCCTGAAGTGCGTATTAATAAGTCTGGATCTGGATAACTATGCGTCATTAAATGACGTTTTATTAACGCCTCATCAATCACATCAGATCCTTGTCCGTTTAATTGTAATTCGTTATATATTGTTTTCATACTCTGAATAATCTCAGCTCGTCCACCATAATTTATAGCAAACACAAGAGTTAACCCAGTATTGTTCTGAGTTTTAGCTTTAGCAAAATCAATAGCATTAATTGTCGATTGTGGTAAACCTTCATAAAACCCTATTGTTTCAATTTTAACATTCTTTTCAATTAATTCTGGTAGAAATGTTTTAAGGAAATTCACAGGAAGATTCATAATATAATTAACTTCACTTTCAGGTCTAGACCAATTCTCTGTTGAAAATGCGTATAGTGTTAAGTACTTAATACCTAAATCACTCGCTTCGCGAGTAATTTTTTTGATTGTTTGCATACCTTCATAATGTCCTTTAATTCTAGGCATTTTACGTTTTTTTGCCCAACGTCCATTTCCATCCATGATAATAGCCACATGTTCAGGTATATTATGTATGTCTAAATCATTATTATGGTTTGTCTCAGTTTTGTTTTTATTTTTCAGCTTTTTAAACATGGTCTTTCCTCCGAGCCTGATCGTCTCTGTTTATAATATTAGTTAATTAAACAATCATCTATCATTTTATCATACTCATTTATTCCATTGAATAAGCAAATAAAAAAACTGTACCAAAGTCTTAGTTGGTACAGTTTAGACTATGAAGATATTCAATGTCTGACAGATGTTTCATTTTAGATAATATACTAATATGAATGTGTTTGCGAAAATAAAATACCTATACTGACATAATATCTTTTTCTTTGTCGGCAACCAATTGATCTATATCTTTAATCGAATTATCTGTAGCTTTTTGTACATCATCAGTTTGACTTCTTAAGTCGTCTTCAGTAATGTCACCATTTTTTTCGTCTTTTTTAAGCTGATCATTAATATCACGACGAATATTTCTAATTGAGACTTTAGCATCTTCACCAATTTTTTTAACTTCTTTAACTAATTCTTTTCGTCTTTCTTCAGTTAAAGCTGGTACAGAGATACGAATAACCTCACCATCACTCGTTGGATTAACCCCAAGATTAGCCGCGATAATTGCTTTTTCAATATCAGCAACTGATGTCTTATCATATGGTGAAATAACTAATAGACGTGCTTCAGGCACATTGATACTTGCTAATTGTTGCACTGGTGTAGGTGCACCATAGTAGTCAACTGTAACACCATTAAGTAAATTGGAGTTTGCTCTACCAGCACTAATGTTAGCAAGTTCACGAGATAAGTTATCAATTGATTTTTGCATTCTAGACTTTGTATCTTTGATTATGTCACTCATTTTTTACACCTCAAAATTATTTTGTAATTAATGTTCCGATTTTTTCACCCATTACAGCACGCTTAATATTACCTTCTTCCATAATAGAGAAAACATTTAATGGAATGTTATTATCCATGCAGAACGATGAAGCTGTTGAATCCATCACTTGTAAACCTTCTTGAAGCATTTGAATATGTGTCAAATGTTCATATTTAATTGCATTTGCATCAACTTTTGGATCAGCTGAATAAACACCATCTACATTATTTTTACCCATTAAAATTACATCTGCTTCTACTTCAGCCGCACGTAAAGCAGCAGTTGTGTCAGTTGAGAAGTAAGGATTACCAATTCCAGCGGCAAATATAACAACACGTTTTTTCTCCAAATGTCTAATTGCACGTCGACGAATATATGGTTCAGCAACTTGTTTCATTTCAATAGAAGTTAAAACACGTGTATCACAATCTAATTGTTCTAAACTGTCTTGTAATGCTAAAGCATTCATTACAGTAGCAAGCATCCCCATGTAATCAGCCGTACCACGATCCATGCCCAGGTCGCTACCAGTTTTGCCTCTCCAAATATTTCCACCGCCGACAATGACAGCAATTTCACAATCCATTTTGGCAACTTCAGCAACTTGCTGTGCAACGCTTTTGATAATGATAGGATTTATGCCGAATCCTTTATCACCTGCTAAAGCTTCACCACTCAATTTTAATACTACACGTTTATATTTAGAAGTTTGTGCCATTTTCTTATCCTCTCTATCGTAAAAATATGTAAATATATAAGTAAAGAAGACACGAATGTCTCCTTTTAGCTATCTTAACAATAGGCTTATAAAAAGGAAACGTGTGAGGTGTCTTCTTCCTTGTTAAACTTTATGACAGATTATTTCATTTGTCCTTTAACTTCTTCAGCAAAGTTTTCTTCACGTTTTTCCATACCTTCTCCAACTTCATAACGAACGAAATCAGTAAGTTTACCACCTTTAGCTTTTAAGAAAGCTTCAACAGTTTCGTCTGGATTTTTAACGAAGTTTTGATCTACAGCACAAATTTCTTGTAAATATTTACGTAAACGACCTTCAACCATTTTTTCAACGATTTTTTCTGGTTTACCTTCGTTTAATGCTTGTTGTTTTAATACTTCTCTTTCATGATTGATTTCTTCTTCGCTTACTTGTTCAGAAGAAACATATTTAGGGTTGATTGCCGCAATGTGCATTGCTACGTCTTTAGCAGCTTCTTCATCAGTAGTACCTTCAACTACGGTTAACACACCAATACGTCCACCCATGTGTAAATATGCACCAAATGCATCATTATCAGTTTTTGTTCTGATAGAGAAACGACGGATGCTTAATTTTTCACCAATTGTTGAGATAGCTTCTTTCATTCTTTCATCAACAGTTTTACCGCTAGATAATTTAGATTCCATCAAAGCGTCTACTGTTTCTACCTTGCTATCTAAAATATGGTTAGCAATTTCTTTAACTAATTCTTGGAAACCTTCGTTACGTGCTACGAAGTCTGTTTCTGAATTAATTTCAACGATTGCAGCTTCATTACCTTTTACTTCAACGTGTACAAGACCTTCTGCTGCGATACGGTCAGCTTTTTTAGCTGCTTTTGCAATACCTTTTTCACGTAAGTAGTCAATCGCTTTATCGATGTCACCATCAGTTTCAGTTAGCGCTTTTTTACAATCCATCATTCCTGCGCCAGTTTTTTCACGTAATTCTTTAACAAGTTTTGCTGAAATTGCCATTCATTATTCCTCCAATATAAATAGTAATTATTGATATACCTAGATTTTAGCATTATTTTAGGTTATATTTCCATTACAGTATTATGATTTAATTTTATTTTTAAAAAAAGGTGATAAGCATTAGTATCTTATCACCCATTTAAACTATCTCTTAGTTTGATTCAACAGAAGTGTTTTCTTCAGTTGTTTCTGCTTGTTCAGATTCTTCTTTGTCATCTAAATTGATGTTTTGTTCTGCAGCTACTTCTTCATTAGATACACCTTGTTGACCTTCTAAGATAGCGTCTGCCATTTTACCAGTTAATAATTTAACGGCACGAATAGCATCATCGTTTGCTGGGATAACGTAATCAATTTCATCAGGATCACAGTTAGTGTCAACAATACCTACGATAGGAATATTTAGTTTGCGAGCTTCAGCAATAGCGTTGCGCTCTTTACGAGGATCAACAACGAATAATGCTTGAGGCATTGATTTCATATCGCGAATACCACCTAAGAACTTAATTAAACGGTCGTATTCTTTTTTAAGTTCAACAACTTCTTTTTTAGGTAATACTTCAAATAATCCGTCTTCTTCCATTTTTTCAATTTCAGAAATACGTTTAATTCGTTTTGAGATTGTTTTGTAGTTAGTTAAAATCCCACCTAACCATCTTTGGTTAACGTAGAATTGACCAGCACGCTCTGCCTCAGCTTTAACTGATTCTTGCGCTTGTTTTTTTGTACCTACGAATAAGACTTTTCCGCCTTCTTCAGAGATTTGTTTAACAAAGTTGTATGCTTCTTCAACTTTTTTCACTGTTTTTTGTAAATCAATGATATAAATACCATTTCTTTCAGTGAAGATATATTTTTTCATTTTTGGGTTCCAACGGCGTGTTTGGTGACCGAAGTGAACACCGGCTTCAAGTAATTGTTTCATAGAAATTACTGCCATTTTAAATTCCTCCTAGTGGTTATTTACCTCCATAATCAACTGATATAAAGACAAATATTTAATTTGCACCCTTTATATTTAAATTGATTATGTGCGTATTGGCTTTATAGCCGTCAATTAATATATCATATTTAATACATAAAAGCAATAACATGATTTGTATTATTGAATTTCTGTTTGAATAACAATAAAGATGGAGATTATTTAATAACATTCTTAATTTCTCTAAACATTTTATAGTCGATAATTAACATATAAAATAATAGGTTTCTGAAAAAGTAAAAATCAGTCCATTCATTATTCACAGATTAATCTTAATTTACTAATATTTCAAAAAAACATTTCATATTCAACTTTTACTTATTTTTTTCAAGCTCATCAAGGAATTTATCTTTTTTCACTTTAATAAATGTCCCTTTCATTCCAAGAGAACGTGATTCTATGACACCCGCACTTTCAAGTTTGCGTAAAGCATTCACTATGACTGATCGTGTAATGCCCACTCTGTCAGCTACTTTTGAAGCTATAAGTAAACCTTCTGTACCACCAAGTTCTTCAAATATATGTTCGATTGCTTCTTTTTCTGAGTATGAAAGTGAGTTGATTGCCATTGTTATAGCAGCTTTATCTCTAGCTTCTTTTTCGACTTCATTATGTTTTTCTCGTAATATTTCCATTCCTATTACAGTGGCTGCATATTCTCCTAATACTAAGTCATTTTCATTGAAGTCGTCTTGAACTCGACCTAAGACTAGCGTACCAAGTCTTTCGCCACCACCTAAAATTGGAAAAATAGTTGTTCTACTATTTAAAAATACCTCTCTATTCTCTGGTGGAAATACAGTTAATTCATTATCAATATCGATATTTGATTCTGTTTGTTTAACATTCATCAACTCTTCAGTATATTCGCGCGGTATATGTCGATCTTCTAACATATCTTTAATACGTTCACTTTTTAATAATTCATTCAAACAAGATCCTAAGATTTTACCTCTTCTCGACACAATAAATACATTAGTAACTGTAACATTACTAATTGTTTGAGCAACATCTTTAAAATCTACTGCAATGCCTTTATGTTTTTGTAATAAAGTGTTTAATTCTCTTGTTTTAGATAATAAGCTCATATTTTTTCTCCTTCTATATATATTTATAAAATAAATGCACTTAAATCTTTATTTGTTGAGATTGATTTTAATTTGTCATCTACATATTGTGGGGTAATATCCACAACAGCATTCGGCATGCTTGGTGCTTCAAATGATAAATCTTCAAGCATTTTTTCTAGAATAGTGTGTAATCTACGAGCACCAATATTATCAGTATCTTGATTAACTTGATATGCAATTTCAGCTAATCTTTGAATGGCATCTTCTGAGAAGTTAACTGTAACTTCTTCAGTTTGAAGCAATGCTTCATATTGTTTGACAAGCGATAATTTTGGTTCTGTCAGAATTCTCACGAAATCTTCTACTGAAAGGCTTTCTAATTCCACTCTAATTGGAAATCGACCTTGTAATTCAGGAATTAAATCACTAGGTTTTGATACGTGGAATGCACCAGCACCTATAAATAGCATATGTTCAGTATTTACAGTACCATATTTTGTCTGAATCATGCTACCTTCAAGTATAGGAAGAATATCTCGTTGTACGCCTTGTCTTGACACATCTTGACCGCTATTTTGATTGTTAGTAGCAACCTTGTCTATTTCATCAATAAATATGATACCCATTTGTTCTGCAAGCTCTAAGGCTTGTTGATTCGCAGTTTCTTGGTCGATTAATTCGTCAGCAAAATCATCAGCTAAGATTTTTCTAGCTGTCTCAACCGAAACTTCTCTTTCGACTTTTTTCTTGGGCATCAATTGATTCATCATATCTTGAATCTGTTGATTTTGATTAGTCCCTAACATTCCCATTGATGCAGGATCTTGTTCTACTTTTATTCTTACTTTTTCATTTTCAAGTTTGCCCTGTTCAAGTTGTTTTTTTATTTCAGAACGTTTCGTTTTAATTTCCTCAGTTGGCGGTTCTTCCTCTTCATCTTGATTTTGACCGAAGTTTGGAATTGCTCCACCGAATAAATTTTCCAAAGGATTGTTACCTTGTGCTGCCTTCTTTTTTAAACTCGGAACAAGTAATTTAACTAATTTGTCGTTTGCTTTCTTAGTTGCCTCATCTTTAACTAATGACTTTTTCTCGTCTTTTACTAAACGTACAGCAACATCAACTAAATCTCTAACCATGCTTTCAACATCTCTACCAACGTAACCGACTTCTGTAAATTTAGTTGCCTCGACTTTAATAAACGGTGCTCCAACAATTTTTGCTATGCGTCGAGCTATTTCAGTTTTACCAACTCCCGTTGGACCAATCATTAAAATATTTTTAGGCGCAATCTCTTGTTTCTCTTCTTCTTTTAAAAGACTTCTACGATAACGATTTCTTAATGCAATAGCCACCTTACGTTTTGCATCATTTTGTCCTACAATATACTCATTCAATTTAGATACGATGTCTTTTGGGGTTAATTTAATTCCATTTGTATCCATATTTAACATTCCTCCATATTGCTACTTTGTTTTATGAGATTCATTTCCTTAATTTGAGCAATGCTGTTTTTAAAGCGTTTCTACAATTATATTGTCATTTGTAAACACACAAATATCAGCTGCAACTTTTAAACTTTCGTATGCCATTTCACTAGCAGAAAGTTGTGTTGCATGTCTTTTTAAAGCTCGACCTGCGCTAAGTGCGTAGTTACCACCTGACCCAATGGCAATTAAATCATCATCAGGTGCAATAACTTCACCTGTACCACTAACAATAAGTATGGCATCTTTATCCATTACGATAAGCATCGCCTCTAGTTGTCGTAATTGTTTATCTCCACGCCATTCTTGTGCTAGTTCAACAGCTGCGCGCTCTAAATTACCACTAAATTGCTGAAGTTTTGTTTCAAATTTTTCGAAAAGTGTGAAGGCATCAGCAACACTACCAGCAAAACCAGCCAATACTTTTCCTTCGTATAAACGTCTCACTTTTCTCGCAGTTTGTTTCATAATAACTTGTTGGCCTAATGTGACTTGACCATCACCAGCCATAGCTGCTTCACCATTATGGCGTACAGCGTAAATTGTTGTAGCGTGTAAAGAATTATCCATAAATTACTCTCCTTTTTTTGCTCGAGGATGTGCGTTTAAATACACCTTTCTCAATTGTTGATTCGAAACATGTGTATAACGTCCAGTGGTCGATAAATTGACGTGACCAAGTAAAGACTGTACAGTCCTTAAATCAGCACCTTGATTTAATAAATGTGTAGCAAAAGTATGTCTTAATTTATGAGGATGTATGTCATTGACCCCAGCGGTTCTTTTAACGACATCATTAAGTACATACCTTACTCCTCTTTCGGTGATAGGATCACCTTTCATATTTACAATTAAATAATCATGATTAGCTAATTGTTTAGGTTGAAATTCTTCTAAGTATCTTTCTATACTCTGTCTACAGAACTCTCCAAAAGGTATAAACCTTTCCTTATTTCCTTTACCTAAGACTTTTACACCAGGTAAGTTCATATCTATATCTTTTAATTTAATATTTATTAATTCAGACACACGTATTCCTGTTGCATATAACAATTCAATAATAACTTTGTCCCGTATGCCCTTTTTATTATCATGCTCTACAGTTTGAAAAAGTGCTTCCATTTCTTCTTCATAAAAGAATTGAGGTAAATACTTCTCTTTTTTAGGATGCACTAGTTGAACAAAGGGATTAATAATTGAATTATCTTGAGTCATCCAAAATTCATAGAAGGTACGTAACGTTGATATCTTTCTTGATACCGTAGTTCTTTTTAGTTGATTAGAATATAAAAAAGCCAAATAGTTTCTAGCATCTTTATATTCAAAAGTCTCAAGTTGTAAATGTTCTCTTTCTAAAAAGTTGTTAAATTGAACTAAGTCATCATGATAAGATTTTAACGTATACTCTGAAAAGTTTCTTTCAACCTTTAACATGTATAAAAATGTTTCTTGGATTTTATCCAAAATCAATCCCCTCCATCATATTGCATTGTAGCATATGTGTAAAAACGCATACAGTAATTTGATAATCAATTCAAAATCTTTAGAGAATTAATTCCATACTTTATATAAATTAGTCATAATTTTCTCTAACTCACTTGTTTTACTTAATTTACGTTAGTTTTAAACAATATTCATCACAAAAAAACCAGGTAGTTATCAACTACCTAGTTAACCTATTTGTAAATTACAGCGTTTGTTTGTAATTATCTAAATACTCTAACGCTCTTTTGGCTTGTGTTTCATATCTTTCTTTTTTATCTTTAATACGTTTTTCAAGAGATGGTAAAAGACCAAAATTGGCATTCATAGGTTGAAAGTTCTTCTCATTTTTTGCATGCGATATGTAGTAAGCCATACTACCTATCATTGTCTCCCTAGGGAAAATAACTTCCCCTTTACCTAAAATTTTATGCGCAAGATTAATACCTGCAACTAATCCACTAGCAGCACTTTCAACATAACCTTCAACGCCAGTCATTTGTCCAGCAAAATATAAATTATCATGTCCTTTTAATTCATATTTTTCGTTTAAAACATCAGGTGAATTAATAAAGGTATTTCGGTGCATCACACCATATCTTACAATATCAACATTTTCTAATCCTGGTATTAAACGAATGACTTCTTTTTGCGCACCCCATTTTAAATGTGTTTGAAAGCCAACAATATTATATAATGTTCCAGCTGCATCATCTTGTCTTAATTGAACAACTGCATAAGGGCGTTTCCCAGTCTTAGGATCTTCAAGTCCAACAGGTTTCATCGGACCAAATAACAAAGTTTTTCGTCCTCTTTCAGCCATGACTTCAAAAGGCATACAACCTTCAAAATATTTTTCTTTTTCAAATTCATTGACTGGTGCAACTTCAGCTTCTAATACTGCATCATAAAAACGATTAAATTCTTCTTCAGTCATAGGGCAATTAAGATACGCTGCTTCACCTTTATCATAACGTGATTTTAAATATACTTTATCCATATTAATTGAATCTTTTTCTATTATTGGTGCGGCAGCATCGTAAAAATACAATTGATCTTTACCAGTAATATCAACAATTTCTTGTGCTAAATGCTCAGTAGTTAAAGGACCAGTTGCTATAATCGTATAACCTTCTGGTATATGATTAACTTCTTCATTTAATACAGTGATGTTTGGGTGGTTTCTTAAGGTATCTGTAATATAGCCAGCAAAATCATGTCTGTCCACTGCTAAAGCACCACCAGCTGGCACACGTGCTTTATCTGCTGATGTGATAATTAACGAGTCTAAATGTCTCATTTCCTCTTTAAGTACACCGACAGCATTTGTAAGTGCATTACCTCTCAATGAATTTGAACAAACCAATTCAGCAAATTTATCTGTATGGTGCGCTGGAGTCTGTTTAACTGGACGCATCTCAATTAAATTCACTTTAATTCCACGTTGAGCTAATTGATATGCAGCTTCAGAGCCAGCTAAACCAGCTCCTACAACATTTACTTTTTGAGTCATTTTGCCCCTCCTAAAATTACTCATCTATTTTTGAACTTCTTCTTCATAATCACAGTTGGAGCACACAACTTGACTACTTTTACCTTTTTTCTTATTCACAAGGTAATGATGACACTTAGGACAATCTCTTCCAACAGGCTTATCCCAAGAAATAAAATCACATTCCGGATATCTAGAACAACCATAGAAAATTCTATTTTTCTTTGATTTACGTTCTACGACATCTCCTTCATTACATTTTGGACACGTGACACCAATCGTTTTGACAATTGCTTTTGTGTTACGACAGTCTGGAAAGTTTGAACATGCCATAAACTTACCATATCTTCCCATTTTAATTACCATTGGAGAACCACAGACTTCACAATCTTCACCTGCTGGCTCGTCTTTAATCTCAATCTTTTCCATTTCAGATTCGGCGCGCTCAACATCTTGTTTAAAACTGTTGTAGAAATCTCCTATTACTTTACGCCAATTCATGTCACCTTCAGCAATTTTATCAAGTAATGTTTCCATGTTTACAGTGAATTCTACATCAATAATTTCTGGGAAGTATTCTTTAACTTGCTCATAAACAATTTCTCCTAATTCAGTTGGAATGAAGCGTTTACTTTCTAACTTGACGTAGTTCCGCTTTTGAATCGTATCAATAGTAGGAGCATATGTTGAAGGTCTTCCAATTTTAAGTTCCTCGAGTGTTTTAACTAAACGTGCCTCGGTATAACGAGGAGGAGGTTGTGTAAAGTGTTGTGCCGGTTCAATCTTTGTCGCAGTCACCTTATCTCCTTTATCAAGTTGAGGAAGCTTATTTTCTTTATCATTCTCTTTATCATCTTTTGCCTCTACATATAGTGTCATAAAACCTTTAAATTTAATAGTTTGACCATTAGCTCTAAATTTAATGTCGTTTTGAGTTACATCTAAAGCTACCGTATCCAAAATAGCTGGAGCCATCTGACTTGCTACAAATCTCTCCCAAATTAATTTGTATAGACGGTGTTGATCTCTAGTAAGAAAAGCTTTCATATCATCAGGCGTTCGCATTGTACTAGTAGGTCTAATAGCTTCGTGAGCATCTTGATCACCTTGTTTACCCGATGATTTACGCTGAGACACGTACTGTTCACCATATTTATCAGTAATATATTGCTGCGCTTCTGATTTTGCAGAAGTTGAGATACGAGTAGAATCAGTACGCATATACGTGATTAAACCTACTGTACCTTGACGCTTTAAGTCAATACCTTCATATAATTGTTGCGCTAGCATCATTGTCTTACGTGCTTTAAAATTTAATTTACGTGCAGCTTCTTGTTGTAAGGTTGATGTAGTAAATGGATGAGCAGGATAACGCGTTTTTTCTTTACGATTCACATTGGTGATTTCAAATTGATCACCATTTAATGCTTCAGTAATCTTTTGAACATCGTCTTTGTTATTTAGCTTATAAGGTTTATTTTTATAGTGTAGAAATTTAGCTGTAAACTTAGATTTCTTGTATCTAAATTCACCTTCAATAGACCAATACTCTTCAGGTTTAAAATTACGAATTTCATTTTCACGGTCAATGACTAAACGTAAAGCAACTGACTGAACTCTCCCAGCAGACAGCCCTTTTTTAACTTTCTTCCATAATACTGGAGAAATATTATAACCAACGAGTCTATCTAAAATACGACGTGCTTGTTGCGCGTCAACTAAATCCATTTCAATACCACGAGGATGCTTAAAACTATCTTTAACAGCATCTTTTGTAATTTCATTAAATACTACTCTATTTTCTTTGCTATCTTCTAATTCTAAAATTTTTGATAAATGCCAAGCAATCGCTTCACCTTCACGGTCAGGGTCACTAGCTAAAAATATCTTTTTGGCTTTTTTCGCATGTTTTTTTAAATCTTTAACTACAGGACCTTTGCCACGAATTGTAATATATTTTGGTTCATAGTTATCTTCAGTGTCGACACCCATTTGACTTCTTGGTAAGTCACGAACATGTCCCATTGAAGCAATAACTTTATATCTTTTGCCTAAATATTTTTCAATGGTTTTAGCTTTTGCAGGCGATTCAACAATGACTAAATTATCTGCCAAAGTTTATTCCCCCTTGCAAATTTAATTACTAAAGATAAATGATAAACGGTTATTTTTGTATTTGTCAACGTTTTAATTTTTAATTTCCAATTTTGTAAGAATTGTTATTATTTTTGATTCATTAAACTTTAACTAAATTAAAGGATATAAATAATTAATTCAGAAAGTAAATCTATCATTTACTAAAATAGATAATCAATTAAGATACTACTTTCATCTATAACAACTTGAGCACCTTCATTTATCCTTCGTAAATTACCTTTAGTCATTTTGTTGAACATTGAACCAGGTAGAACATAAACATTTCTATTTTGCTCTAAAGCACAATCAATAGTAATTTGACTACCACTTCTTTCTTCAGCCTCAGTTATAAGAACCCCTCTAGACAGACCACTTATAAGTCTGTTTCTTTCAGGAAATTTATACTTATTTATGGGAGAAAATGGTGGATATTCACTTATCACTAAGCCATTTCTTTCAACTTTAGTTCTTAAATTTAAGGTTGCTTTAGGATAATGATAACAATGTCCAAATCCAAGTACGCCAATAGTTGGTAAAAAGTATTTAAGTGCGGTTTGATGTGCTACACTATCTGCGCCACGCGCTAATCCAGAAACAATCGCCATATTTAATTGTCTAAATGAAGGAAAAAGATAGTTTAAAGATTGACTTGTATATTGTGTGGCATTACGTGAGCCAATTACAGCTAGAGAGTGAGAATGATTAAAGAACTGTGGATTTCCTTTGTAGAATATCACATAAGGATAATCATACATTTCTTTGCAAAGAGAAGGGTAGTTATCATCGAAGTATGTCGTAAAACTAACATTTGCTTTTTTCATTTCTTTAATAATGTCCATCAGCTTTAATTTTTTGAAACGTTCATATTTGTTCCATAGTCTTTCAGAATTACGCTCTGTAAGCCACCTTTTTATCATGTCATGTTGATGAAATACGTTTTCTGATAGAAAGCCGGGATATTTACGTGTAAGATGATGAAGTTGTGCTGTAGTGAAATTTGCCCAATATAGTTTTAACATCGTATGTTGTATCAATTATCATTACTCCTTTGTTTATATTATACCTTCAAATCCAAATTTTTTAGTTTACTGTTTAAAGACATTTAATTTTTAAATATCATGTATTTGTAAGGAGTAATTTAATGATAAGGGTTTAACGTGTCATAGTATAATGTAAAATTGTCGAATTTCATGTTTCTACTATTATATGTATCAATGTATCAAAAAAGATAACTAATTTTTAAAATAAAACCATACTGATACTTAATCCGTTATTTTGATTTTTATTTAAATCAACCTACCTGGTTCCTCACCAAATTCTCTGCACTAGAATTTTCTGTTCCCATATTTATATTTTCAATTGAAATATCTATCAAAAATTAAACTATTCTTCTATTTAAGTATTCAACAAATGATGATACACCTATATGGGATGGAATACTTACCAACATATGTATATATCTTTGCTTCAATTATTTTACAATTTTCCACTCACATCATTGACACAAGGGATTTCCTATCCCTTATTTCTTTTCCATATATCACTAGCCTACTATATCTGGGCTCAAAAACAATGTGCTACTTACAATTTCATTATGTATGTGCTAAACTGTTTGTGTCGGATGACATTAAAAAGCACCTCTTCGTGTTGAATATTTTGGTTGGCTGACCGATGTATATTCTAGCATGTAGAGATGCTTTTTTTAGATAAAGGTAAAACTTTTGTGAATCATACGCATAACGTATGGTGTTCTTTATACAAAAAAACAACGAACCTGAACAAGGTTTAATGTTCAAGGTTCGTTGAAATCAATACTAATATATATTATTTTTTAATAGTTAATAACTCTTCATAAATGCCTGCTTTTTTAGCTGCATCAATAAGGGTTGTTCCTATTTCAGAAGGTGTATCTGCAGTTTCAACACCACAATCGTTTAATGTTTTAATCTTTTCAGATGCTGTACCCTTACCTCCTGAAATAATAGCTCCAGCATGACCCATACGTTTACCTGGAGGCGCTGTCTGACCGCCGATAAAACCTACTACAGGTTTGTTCATATTTTCTTTAATCCATTGTGCCGCTTCTTCTTCTGCAGTACCACCAATTTCTCCAATCATTACTACGGCTTTAGTTTCAGAATCTTCATTGAATGCCTTTAAAACATCAATAAAGTTAGTCCCATTTACTGGATCACCGCCGATACCTACAGCAGTTGTTTGACCGATACCTTCTTCAGTTAATTGATGCACTGCCTCATACGTTAATGTACCAGAACGAGACACGACACCGACATGACCTTTTTTATGGATATATCCCGGCATAATACCAATTTTACACTCATCGGCAGTTATCACACCAGGACAGTTTGGTCCGACTAAACGTGTTTTACGACCTTGTAAATATCTTTTTACTTTAACCATATCAACAACAGGTATATGTTCAGTAATACAAATAACCATGTCTAAATCGGCATCAGCTGCTTCAATAATTGAATCAGCAGCGAATGGTGCTGGTACGTATACAACAGATACATTAGCTCCTGTTTCATTTTTAGCTTCTTCAACAGTGTTATATACTGGAACACCTTCTACAACTTGTCCACCTTTACCAGGCGTTACCCCTGCGACAATTTGTGTCCCATAATCAAGCATTTGTTTTGTATGGAAAAGGGCAGTAGACCCTGTGATACCTTGTACCATTACTTTCGTATTTTTATCAATAAATACACTCATCTTAGTGCTCCCATCCTTTCCTTATGCTTCTTTAACAAGTTTAACAATTTTTTGAGCACCTTCAGCCATAGTTGCCGCTGGCTCAATAGCTAAACCTGATTCGTTTAATATTGCTTTACCACGTTCTACATTAGTTCCTTCTAAACGAACAACTAATGGTAATGTTAGTTCAACTTCTTTAACCGCTGCTACAATACCTTCGGCAATAACATCACATTTCATAATTCCACCAAAAATATTTACAAAGATACCTTTAACATTGTCATCACCTAAAATAATTTTAAATGCTTCAGTTACCTTTTCTTTTGTAGCACCGCCACCTACATCTAAGAAGTTAGCTGGATTTCCACCAAAATGATTAATTGTATCCATTGTTGCCATGGCTAAACCTGCGCCATTAACCATACAACCAATATCTCCATCTAAAGCGATGTATGATAAATCATATTTAGAAGCTTCTATTTCCTTAGGATCTTCTTCTTCTAAATCTCGTAATTCTAAAATATCTTTATGTCTAAATAATGCATTATCATCAAAATTTAATTTAGCATCTAAAGCCAATACTTGACCGTCTCCAGTTGTAACAAGTGGGTTGATTTCAACAATAGAACAATCTTTTTCGATAAAGACATTATATAGTGCGAGTAAAAATTTAGTTGCTTTTCCAACTGATTCTTTTGGAATGTTAATATTAAAAGCGATACGTCGCGCTTGGTAAGGTGATAATCCTACTACTGGATCAATTGTTTCTTTGAAAATCTTTTCAGGTGTTTGAGCTGCAACCTCTTCAATTTCAGTTCCACCTTCTTCTGATGCCATCAAAGTCACTTTATCAGTAGCACGATCAATAACAAAACCAACATAATATTCTTTTTGGATATCGCATCCTTCTTCAATATATAAACGTTTAACCTCTTTGCCCTCTGGCCCAGTTTGATGTGTGACCAATTGTTTACCTAGCAGTTCATTTGCGTATGTTTCGACTTCAGATAATGATTTAGCAATTTTCACGCCGCCTGCTTTACCTCTACCCCCAGCGTGAATTTGCGCTTTAACCACATATACGTCTGAATTTAATTCTTTCGCTTTTTCCACTGCTTCTTCAGCAGTAAATGCTACTCGTCCCTCTGGAACTGCAACGCCCATTGAACGAAATATTTCTTTCCCTTGATACTCGTGGATATTCATCTTCCATCCTCCTGTTTCTTAGGTTAAGTTGCCCTTTAATTATAAAAAATGTAAGCGCTATTGTAAACTGATTGACAGTATTTATTGCAATTTAAGCAAAATTCAAATTATTTCATCATTGATTTAATCGGTTCAAATGATTGACGATGTTCATTGATAAAGCCCACTCGATCAATAGCCTCTAAATGTTGCTTAGTTCCATAGCCAGCATTTTTATCAAAACCATAGTCTGGAAACTGTTTAGATAGTTGTCTCATATATTGATCACGATATTCTTTAGCCATGATACTTGCTGCTGCGATAGATACACTTTTAGCATCACCTTTAATAATTGAAGTTTGTGGGATATCAATATCTAGTGTCATTGCGTCTATTAATAAATGCGTAGGTGTAACATCTAAGTGATTTATAGCACGTAGCATTGCTAATTGAGTTGCCCGATAAATGTTCAATTCATCTATTTCAACTGAGGACGCTATGCCATATGCATATTGATAGACATTTTCTTTTAAATTTTGATTAAGTCGTGCTCTATTTTTGGGAGATACTTTTTTAGAGTCATCTAAACCAATATAATGATGATTCTTCTCTAAGATGACTGCACAAGCCACAACTGGTCCAGCCAAGGGCCCACGCCCTACCTCATCAATTCCACAAATTAATGCATCCCTATTAGATGACATAATATTGTTTTCGTATTGATTCATGGATAAATAGTGCTCTTCTAATGCTTGTTGCTTAAGAATATTTTTTTCCCTAGACTTAATCGCATTTATAACACCTTTACGTGAATCATTATTTGCTTCATGTTTATGTAACTCTTCCAACGTTTCAATTTGAGATAGTTTTTCTTTAATTTCTTTAATTGTTAGAGACATACTATCATTCACTCTTCATTTCTTTTAAAATATCAAAACAATAAGTTCCAATTTTGGCATTTCTCATATCATTGATAATCAACTCAATGACAGATTCATAATCTACTTCATTTCCTTTTTGTAACAATCCTCTTCTTCTTCCAATCGCATCAAACCAATCGAGTATCTCAGCGTCTTCATGTGTATCAATATTATAATGTTTCTTTAAAGCGGAAACATCATGCTTAATCATAAAATTCAAACCATAAATAGCTACCTCATCTAAATGCACAATACTATCCTTAATTGCACCAGTTAAACTTAATTTTTTACCGACCTCTTCATCTTCGAATTTAGGCCATAAAATACCTGGTGTATCAAGTAATTGAAGAGACTTCCCAACTTTAATCCATTGTTGCTGTTTTGTTACTCCTGGTTTATTTCCAGTTTCGGCGATACTACGTTTTGCTAACTTATTTATTAGTGTTGATTTTCCAACATTAGGAATGCCTAGAATCATAGCTCTTATCGCTCTAGGTTTTAAACCTTTAGCTTTTTCACGATCAAATTTTTCTTGAGTTGCTTTTATAGCTTCAACTTCAACATTTTTAAGATTCTTGCCATGTTTTGCATCTACAGCCACCGGATAAAAACCTTCATCTTTAAAATAAGTTTCCCACTTTTCTAATTCTTTTAAATTCGTCATATCTTTTTTATTTAAAATTACTACTCGAGGTTTTTGTTTAATGACATCATCAATCATAGGGTTTCTCGAACTGTATGGAATACGTGCATCGACGAGTTCAAAAACTACATCTACCTTTTTCAGTTGTTCACTAACTTGTCTTTTGGCTTTAGCCATATGACCTGGATACCATTGTATCGCCATGAGTCATCATCCTATTCTTATTATTTTCTTAAACTTTTATCTATAACTTCATAATTATACTTTATAATAGCTAACCCAACCACTTTAAGTTTAACATGTGCATCATTTGGGATAAAAACCATTCTTCAATTCATAACAAATCTACGATGACCATTTGTAAACTTATTCAAAACTATTAAAATCAATTAACTTTATTAAATTACATTAAATTTAATGTAAATAGATTTAAATAATGCCACTAATACTTTCATTCATTGCCACAATAACCTACAATTTGACTAAACTAAAAAATTTTCAGCTCAATATGATGCGTTTTAGGAGAAATAAATGAGAAGAAAAGCATGTTTCATTATATTATTAATTACATTATCATTAATTGGTCATAGTTATATTATTTTTCGTTTCCATCATGATGGTATTCTTTCAACTGGCCCAAATGATGGTATGGAACAGATGATTCCTATTCAAATGTATCTTTATCATCAATGGACTCAAGGAAACTTATTTTATTCAACACATTTGGGTCTTGGTGGAGATTTTTTCACTGACTTAAGTTATTATTTTTCAACAAATTTAATATTTATTTTAAATGTCCCTATCATCAAATTATGTGAAATATTCTTTTCATTGAACACTAATCAAATTCTTCTTTGGATGTACAATGCGCTAATTGTTTCAATTATTAAGGCAACTATTGCTCTGTTTTGCACTTATTTATTTAGTTATTATATTTCTAAAAATAAAATAATCAGTTTATTGATTTCATTTATTTTTGTTATGTCACCTTTGTACTTTAGATTTACAATTTACTGGCCATTCTTTAGTGATACTTTCATTTGGTTACCACTCTTATTATTAGGGATTGAACGTTTATTAAGGGATTTTAAAGTAGGTTTATTTATACTAACTGTAAGTCTAATTCTAATTAATAACTTTTATTTTGCATATTATTTCCTCATTATTGGTATAGGTTATACCTTGATTAGAATTATTTACAGACATCCTAAAGATAGTTTAACTCGTTGGCAAGCTTCTCTTACAATTATATGTAGTGCGCTACTCGCTTTAGGAAATAGTATGTTTGTGTTCTTTCATGGTGTTCAAAGTTTTCTTAATAATCGTCGACAATCATTTACAGGACAAGTAAAATGGATTGAACATTTAAGTAAAGACACTAATATATTTTTCGATAATTACTTGATTGTTGTGTTATTTTTATCTATTCAAGCTCTTTTGACAATCAAATTATATAAACATTTTTATTATAAATTATTTGCATTGTTATTATTGGCAACAATTATTTTTGCATTTCTCCCATTTGTTGACCAACTATTTAATGGGTTTTCAGCACCTCAAAAACGATGGCATTTTATCTTAGCCTTTAATAGTTCAATTTTAATTGGGTTATTTGTAAAGTATTTTAAAACAATTCGTCCAAAGACCTATATATATACTAATCTGATAGCTCAAAGTGTCATCTACATAAGTTCAATTAGTTACCATACTTTTTTACCTTGGATCTCTTTAGTTCCAGTTGTGTCAGTGATTGGGCTATTAATTTTATTAATAAAAGAGAAAAAAGTACGTTATTATCTTACTCACATTTATAGTATTTCGATCGCTGCTCTCAGCCTTATGATTACTTTCGTATTCATAAAAAATCAAATTTTCTTTCAAGATCATATTAATCGTGCGAACAAGCGATACATTAATTCAAGTTTATATAGCTCGGCTATGCAAAGATCTTTAGTAAAAGAAATGAAACAAACTAAGAATGACGATCAACGAATAAATTGGCGTGTCGATGAACAAGATAATACCCCTATGTATCAAAATTTTAAAGGACTTAGTATTTACTCTAGTATATTTCATCACAATATTCTCGATTTCTATTACGATGCGTTAAAAATTAATTTAGCTGAAGAATCTGTCAGTCGATACCAGTCTACGAATGCTCGCCAAAATATCGAGAGTCTGTTTTCAGTAAAATATTTAATGATGAAAGACTATCAAAATTTTATTCCATCTTATTTTAAAAAAGTTAAGTCACGCGGACAATATATTATTTATAAAAATCAACTTCTACTACCAAGTGTAAAAGTAACACAAAACATTTATAATCATAAAAGTTTAAAAAAGCCTATAGATAGGGAGCATGCAATGATTAATGGTGCTATTGTGACATCCAAAGGTGAATCATACCACTCAAAAGTTAAAAATTTATTAGACCAAACACGTGTGTCAACACAAAATATAACACGATATTCAAACAATGAACTAATCGTTAATAAAGAGAGCGGAATAATCAAATTACATTTACCTAAAAATATAAGAGACAAATACAAAGATTTTTATCTCACTATGAATATTGAACGAGGTGAACCTGACAGTAATTACACAGTGAGCATCAATCAATATCATAATCATCGTCTATACAACGATTCTATATATCGCACGGGAATAAGCAAGGTGCTTTATCGATGTTTACCAGACAAAAATGGTGACATTACGATTCAATTATCACCAAATGGTAAGTTCAATTTGGAACTGTTAGAATTAAACGGTGAAAATTATGATACGCTAAAACAAGCACACCATCATGCTAACTTTAATATGTGTTATAAAGATATAAAAAACGGGGTAAAAGTTAACTTAGATCATCATTCTAAGGGACTTGCAGTTATTAATATTCCGTATCGTAAAGGTATGCGTGCATACGTGGATGACCGACAAGTCAATATCAAAAAGGTAAATTATATGATGACAGGTGTCCCAGTTAACAAAAATGATAAAACAATTGTGATTCAATATCGACCACCTTTTCTAAAAACGATGTTTTCTATCTCAATATTTAGTATAGTGTTGAGTATTGTATTCATTAGATTAAAGGATATAAGGAAAAGAAAGATGAGGACTCGCCATGATTAAAAATATATGGAATAAACCTATGAAACGTTTTACACTAATCGTTTTACTTAGTTGCATATTGTCATTTATTCTATATGGCCCTTTTCTCTATCAATTTATAACTAAAGGTATTGTATTTAGTGGTAGTGGAGATGGCTTCAGACAAATGATGCCTTTTCAAATGTATCTTTATGAACACTTTACATCATTAAAAGGGTTTTATGATGCTTCATTTGGGTTGGGAGGCGACTATGTAAAATCACTGGCATATTATTATTCACTCTCTCCATTGATGTGGATTAACTTCTCCATGATATGGATATTGGAACAAACTATCAATGTGAATCCTCATGACATCAGCTTTTGGCCAATAAACCAATTAATCATGGCATATGTGCGCACTGTAATCACATTTATTTTTTCATTTTATTTATTTAATTATTTGCGACTTAAACCTGCACCAATGTTTATAGCAACTATATTATATGGTATGTCTACTGTTGTTACATATTATAATTTTACTTGGTCATTTTACGGAAATCTTTTAATTATGTTACCTATGTCAATTTGGGCTATAGAAAGATTCTTTAAAGAACGTAAAATAGGATGGTTTATTTTCGCGATTGCTTATACGTTATTCTCAAACTTTTATTTTAGTTACTATGAAGCAATTGTCATTGGTTTCTATTTTATTTATCGAGTCGCTATTCCTCATGAGACAGATATCGTGAATCGTTGGCAGAAATTTTACATACTCGTATGTGCCACTTTGTTAAGTGTATTAGTAAGTATTTACGGACTATATACTGGTGTATCTTCTTTTTTAGATAATGACCGAGCGCAAAATCCTAATTTCAAAATTACTTTTTTCACAAATTTATTTGAAACCAATTATAATATTTTTGCTAATGGCTTTTACATTACAATTTCTTTTATTGCTATCATTGCATTATTTTGTTTTAAATTATATCAACACTATTATTATAAATTGTTCGCAATTGCAACTTGGATCTTACTCATCGGTTCTTTTTTTCAATGGTTTGATAGTGCATTTAACGGCTTTTCATTGCCCCAAAGACGTTGGGTTTACTTCTTAGCATTATCAACAAGTGTATTAATTGCATTGTTTATACAACATTTAAGTGAAATATCAATTAAAGAATATACCTTTGTTGCTATACCAGTATTCATATACGGTTTCGTATTTATCACACTGTCTGAAAGATCAGTAAAGTGGATGTTTGTTGCATTGATTTTAATCATAGTGTTGTTTATATTTATTAAATATAAATCGTTGTTAACCCGTACTTCAATGATGGTATTACTCGTTGTCTTATTTTTAGCTCAACAAGTCTTAATGACTAATGATTCTAGAAAAATTACTATCGAACCTTATCAAACGACTATCAAAACAATTAATGATTCAAGCTATAGAAGTCCTGTCCTAAATAAAAAAATTAAGTATATGCATCAAAGCTCTACAAATCCATTGAAAAGATTAGATTATTTTTCATACTATGCATTAAACTCACCTATGATATATCACTACAACGGAACATCATTGTATTCTAGTATTTTCGATGGAGATATATTGAAATACTATGACAAGACGTTACAAATTAATATGCCTGTAGATAAAAATAGTACTTATCGATATTTAAATAATCGTGCAAACTTAATGTCTCTTTGGGATGTTCAAGATCGATTACGACATCCTGATGATTTAAATATGCCTTATGGTTTTAAAAAGAAAGAACTTATAACTGATAAAAAAGATCAATGGATTCATTCTGTTAATACAATAAATTATCCTAGTGCACACGTTACTAATAAAATTTATGATCCAAAAACACTAAAATCTCCCCTTGATAGAGAGCAAGCTATGCTTAAAGGTGTCGTAATGAATCATAAATCCCAAGCCAATACTGATTTTAAACCTAATACTAATTTACTTTCTAATGCAAAACAAAACTTAAATCATGCGAATTGGATTGATAGTAAACATTTAAAAGTTAAACAGAATAATGGTGGCGTCACTCTCAATTTACCACGCAATATAGTTAAAAATTATAAAGATATGTATATTGAAATGGATGTTGAATTACTATCTCCTGACAAAGAACATAAAGTAGGAGTTAATGAATATTCACAAGAAAGAAACCGTTTATCATACAAATATCGTCGTTTTGTTTCGCCAGTGACGATGCGTGTTAAAGCTTCAAATCAACTTAACATCAAGATGTCAAAAGGAGTTTATCGTTTTAAAGTAAAAGGAATTTATGGTGAAAACTATCAAACATTAAAAAAAGCTTCTCAACAGCTCCAGCCAGTTAAAGTAAAAAAAGAAAGAAATGGTTTCACAATTATTAAAAAGAAAAAGGAACACGGTTATCTCGTCTTGCCAATGGTATATGCTAAAGGAATGCATGCAATGGCAAATGGAAAGCCTCTAAAGGTTCAACAAGGAAACGGTATTATGACTACTATTCCTGTAAAAGAGGGACAAACAAAGATAAAATTAAGTTATACCCCTCCTTATTTTTATTTATTAATCACTGTCAGTTGTATTGGAATCATTTTGAGCATTCTTTTCACTCATTACGTAAAAAGAAAATAAATTAATTATTAATGATTTTCATAACTAAATAGTTTTAATAAAATAAAAAAGCTTTCAAACTCTGATAAAACAGAAGTTTGAAAGCTTTTTCATTGTGGCACATCTTAAGCAATATGTTGAAATTGCCAACTATAGTGCTTATAGACTGGCCTTTTATAAATTGTCGAATATACTGATTAGCGAATTTCTTGAATTCTAGCAGCTTTACCACGTAAACTACGTAGGTAATATAATTTAGCACGACGTACTTTACCACGACGTTTAACTTCAATTTTTTCGATTTTAGGCGTGTGTAATGGGAAAGTTCTTTCCACACCTACACCAGAAGAAATTTTACGAACTGTGAAAGTTTCTGAAATTCCTCCACCACGGCGTTTAATTACAACACCTTCGAAAACTTGGATACGTTCGCGAGAACCTTCAACGATTCTTACGTGTACACGTAAAGTGTCTCCTGAACGGAAAGTAGGTAAATCAGTACGTAATTGTGATTTAGTTACTGCTTCGATTAACTTATGATTACTCATTATAAATTCTCTCCTTCAACCTATGTTCTTGCCTAGACAAAAGTATAGCAGCGGATCATAGTGATTATTAGTGGTTTTTCACACTTGAATTATAATAGCATAACGTTAATCATTTTTCAATTTCTTTTTATAGGTTTCTAAAATTTCTCTATCTTTTTCAGTTAATGGATATTGTTCTAATAAATCTGGTCGCTTTTCATAAGTACGAATGAGCTTTTGCTCATGTCTCCACTGATCAATGTGCGCATGATTGCCAGATAATAATACTTCAGGTACGCTCATATTTTTATATTCACGAGGACGTGTATATTGAGGAAATTCTAACAATCCATCTGAAAATGAATCATCTTGATGTGATGCTTGATTACCTAAGACGCCTGGAATAAGCCTCACTATTGCATCCGTCATCGTCATTGCTGGTAACTCTCCACCAGTTAGGACATAATCACCCATTGATATTTCGTCAGTTACAAGATGCTTACGTATGCGCTCATCATATCCTTCATAGTGTCCGCAAATAAAGACAATATGTTTTGCTTCACTTAATTCTTGTGCAATCTCTTGAGTAAAGGGACGGCCTTGTGGACACATAAGTATCACTCGAGTATGTTCATTACGATTTATGTCTTCCATAGCATTAAAAACAGGTTCAGGCTTTAATACCATACCTTGGCCACCACCAAATGGGTAATCATCAACTTGATTATGCTTATTAATAGAATAATCTCGGAAATTGATAGTATTAACATTGATGATTCCCTTATCTTGCGCACGTTTTAGTATTGAGTGGTTTAAAACACCTTCAAACATTTCAGGAAATAGCGTTAAATAATCTATCTTCATTAATCTAACAATCCTTCCATCGGTGTAATTTTAATCGTTTTATTTTCTATATCAATATCCTTCACAACATCTTCAATATAAGGAATGAGATACTCTTTTTCACCTTTCACAATCCAAACGTCATTAGCACCTGTTTCAAAAATATTAATCACCCGGCCAATTGGCGTATCATCATCTTTAAAAACTGTACAACCAATTATATCCGAATAATAATATTCATGCTCTCCTAATTCTATATCTTGGTGATCACGTTCTTGATAAATATAATCACCTTTCAAATGTTCAATATCATTTATGTTGTTGATTCCTTCAAACCTTAACATGTGAAACCCTTTATGTATACGATAAGAATCGACCGTATAAACAATTTCAGTATTATTATGTTTTACAAGTAATTGTTCACCAGGTTGAAATCGTGTTTCAGTAAAATCAGAGTTGGATTTCACCTTTACTTCCCCTTTAATACCATGGGTATTGACTATTTGTCCAACCTCTACTTCCATATATGACCCTCCTTCTAAATAAAGTTTATTAAACTGAATCAAATATATATTAACACGTATGTATGTAACAAATAAATATGATTAAAAAAGGACGCCATATTGGCGTCCCACAAAAACATGAGCTAATTATTTAGCATTCTTTTGTTCATCAAATTTTTTCAAAATACCTTCTCTAGATAAGATATTGTGAACTGTATCAGTTGGTTTAGCACCGTCGTGTAACCATTTTAAAGCTAATTCTTCGTCGATTTTAACTTCTGGTGCATTAACGTGTGCTGGATTGTAAGTACCTAATTGCTCAATGATACGACCATCACGCGGTGAACGTGCATCTGCAACTACGATACGATAGAATGGGTTTCTTTTAGAACCTAAACGAGTTAAACGAATTTTAACTGCCATTTAAATTACTCTCCTTTATGTGTTTATTATTTTATTTTCTACAAGAATAAATAATAACAGTTACACAAATTTTTGTAAAGACTTTTTTCTTTACCAAAAGTAGATTTACGAAGTAAATCGTACTTTTGGTTATGCATGAGCTTTAGCTCAAGCGTTCCACTGCTCTTTTACGAAGTAAATCGTACTTTTGGTTATGCATGTGCTTTAGATCAAGCGTTTCTGTTAATTTTGTTAACAATCCTTATTAAGGTTCAAAAAAATCAAGCATCGAAGACACTCTCAAGTTTCGATGCTTGATTTCATAAATTAAAACGGTAAGTTCATACCCTTTAACATATTTTGCATTTGGTTTCGTTTAGCTTTTTTACCTTTACCGCCACCAGTAAATTGTTTCATCATTTTCTTCATATCATTAAATTGTTTCATTAGTCGATTAACTTCTTGTAAAGATCGGCCGGATCCTTTTGCAATACGTTTTTTACGCGATACATTTAATGTTTCAGGGTTTGAACGCTCTTTAGGTGTCATAGATTGTATAATCGCTTTAATATGATCAATTTGTTTATCACTCATATTAAGCTTATCTAAACCTTTCATTTTATTCATACCAGGAATCATTTTCATTATATCATCTAAAGGACCTAAATTCTTAACTTGATCTAACTGTTCTAAGAAATCATCTAATGTAAATGATGACTCTCGCATCTTCTTCTCTAGATCTTTAGCCTTTTCTTGATCTACATCTTGTTGCGCTTTTTCAATGAGACTTAAAACATCACCCATACCTAAAATACGCGAAGCCATTCGTTCAGGGTGGAATAATTCTAAACCATCCAATTTCTCACTCATACCTACAAATTTAATAGGTTTTTGGGTAACGGAACGGATTGAAAGTGCTGCACCACCACGTGTATCACCATCTAATTTAGTCAATGTTACACCTGAAACATCTAATTGTTCATCAAATGATTGTGCCACATTCACAGCATCTTGACCTGTCATTGCATCAACAACAAGCATAATTTCATCTGGTTTAGAAATTTCTTTAACTTCTTGAAGCTCATTCATAAGTGTTTCATCAATATGCAAACGACCAGCTGTATCAATGATAACGAAATCTAGATGTTCTTCTTTAGCATGTTTTAAAGCATTTTCAACAATTTGTTGTGGTGATACTTGATCACCTTCACTATACACAGGGATATCAATTTGTTTACCTACTGTTTGTAATTGATCAATAGCAGCTGGACGATAAATATCTCCTGCCACAAGTAAAGGTTTCTTGTTATATTTTTTACGCATTAATAATGCCAACTTACCTGCTGTCGTCGTTTTACCTGCACCTTGTAAGCCTACCATCATAACAACAGTTGGTGGTTTGTTTGCCATCTTAATGGATGTATTTTCTCCACCCATTAAGCTAGTAAGTTCTTCTTGTACGATTTTAATAACCTGTTGGCCAGGTGTTAAAGATTGCATGACATCAGAACCTAGCGCACGTTCTGAAACAGTCTTAACAAATTCCTTAACAACTTTGAAGTTAACATCGGCTTCCAATAACGCTAATCTCACTTCACGCATCATCGTTTTAATGTCTGCTTCTGTTACTTTCCCTTTACCACGCATTTTTTGCATCGTGGCTTGTAAGCGATCGGATAATCCTTCAAATGCCATAACGTTTGCCCTCCTTTATTATAATGATCACTACTCTAATTCTTCTAATTGAGTGATATATTGTTTAAGCAACTCAGGTTGATTAAGTGATTGTTTCATTAAGTTATATAATTCACGACGTTTCTCGAATCTTTGGTATAGTCGTAATTTTGATTCATAATCTTCTACTAAATCGCCAGTTCTTCTTATATTATCATAAACTGCTTGTCTACTCACTTCAAATGTATCAGCAATTTCACTTAAAGAATAATCTTGTAAATAAAATAATTCGAGATAATTTTTCTGTTTATTTGTAAGCAAACTTTGATAAAAATCAAATAGATAATTCATACGCAATGTTTTAACTAAATCATTTTGTCCCATTTTAGTTACCTTCTTCAGATTCAACGGATGAATTTCTAGAGATTTCTTCAGGAATATCTTCATTTTGTTCTATCATATCAGCAAATAATCCATATACATAGCTTTCAGGATTAAACGGTTGTAAGTCATCCATTTTTTCACCTAAACCAACATATTTAACTGGAATGTGTAACTCATTTCGAATTGCTAATACAATACCCCCTTTAGCAGTACCGTCTAATTTAGTTAAAACTATACCTGAGACATTTGTAACTTCCTTAAATGAACGTGCTTGTGAAAGTGCATTTTGACCAGTTGTTGCATCTAAGCATAATAAAGCTTCATGGGGGGCATCAGGTATTGCTCGATTAATCACACGTTTCATTTTATCTAACTCTTGCATTAAATTAGATTTATTTTGCAAGCGTCCTGCAGTGTCACAAATTAAAATATCTACGTCTTTATTTTTTGCTGCATTAATCGCATCATATACTACTGCTGCAGGGTCAGAACCTTCGTTTTGACTCACAACTTCAACGCCAACACGTTCTCCCCAGACGTTTAATTGTTGAATTGCTCCAGCTCTAAAAGTATCACCAGCAGCTAACATTACTTTTTTACCTTCTTGTTGATAACGATAAGCTAATTTACCAATTGTTGTTGTTTTGCCGACACCATTCACACCAACCATCAGTATGACATTTAAACGTCCATCTTCAATATTCATTGCTTCAGAATGATCGTCCTCTTGATGATAGATTTCTACAATCTTCTCAACTATAACCTCTCTTAAGTCTTCTGTTTCTTGTATATTACGTCTTTGTGCTTCTGTACGTAGCTCATCAGTTAATTTCATAACAGTATTAAAACCAACGTCCGCAGTAATAAGCATTTCTTCCAGAGCTTCGAAGAAATCTTCGTCAACTTTTCTATATCGAGCAATTAAATTATTTAACTGTTCTTGGAAGTTTTGACGTGATTTTTCCAAACCGGCCTTGAATTTTGCTCCAATTTTTTGAGCTTCTATTTCTTCAAAATCTTCAATCGATATCAAGCCATCTTCGTCAAAATCAGCTTCACTTAATTTTTTAGGTTTCTTTTTGGGTTTAACTTGTTCATCAGAATCATTCGGATCCATTGAATCTGAATCACTGTTAACATTTGAATCTACAGATTCATCCAGGTCTTTTTGAATATCATCTTCATTTTTACTAGAAAATTTATCTTTCAGACGTTTAAAAAAACTCATGCTTGTTCCTCCTTCATAACCTCATCTATTGTATTTAGGTTGACGCTAACTAACTTAGAAACACCAGACTCTTGCATTGTTACACCATATAAACGATCAGAAAACTCCATCGTTCCCTTCCGGTGTGTAATTACAATGAATTGTGTTTCCGTAGATAATTCATTTAAATATTGAGCATATCGTATCACATTAGCTTCATCTAATGCCGCTTCTACTTCATCTAGTATAACAAAAGGTGCTGATCGAACTTTGAGAATGGCGAACAATAGCGCTATAGCACTTAAAGCACGTTCACCACCGCTTAATAATGAAAGATGTTGTAATTTCTTTCCTGGCGGTTGCACGATGATATCAACGCCAGCAGACAAATAGTCATCTTCAGTTAAACGAAGTTCTGCTTGTCCACCACCAAATAATTGCTTAAACACTGTCGTAAAATGATCTTGAACTGCATGAAATGTTGTTTTAAAACGTCCTTCTACTTCTTTATCCATTTCATGAATGATTTGTTCTAAGGTTTCTTTTGCTTCTCTTAAATCTGTTCGTTGCTCATTTAAAAATGTGTATCGCTCATTCAACTCTTCAAATTGTTCTATTGCATTTAAATTTACAGGACCTAATTCATCGATCGACATCTTCGTTAATTTTACTTTTTTACGCAAATTGTCAATAGTTTCATCAGAATCATATTCCATTCTTGCACGTTCTACTGTGAGTTGATACGTGTCATTTAAATGATCTATTGCATGATTAATTAATACATCTAGCTTTGATTGTTTTGCTTTAATATCTTGATAATGATTTTCTATAGAAAGTATATCTTGATGACATTTTTGAAGCTGACCTTCATTCATTTCGATTTTCTCATTAAAATCTTTACGTTGCTGTTTAATCTCACTAAGTTGTTGATTTAAATTTTGTCTTACATTTTCTTGTTGCTGAATTTGCTCTTTCAACTTTTCAAAAGCATCTTCACCCATCATTTCATCTGAATTAAACAATTTGATTTTTTCATTTACTTCAAGTTTTTGACGTTCTGAATCGCTAAGTTGTTTATCTAAACGTTCGTGTACTTGCTTTTGCGATTTAATTCTCTCTTTAACAACAGCTAAATCAGATTGTTTTTGATGTAGTTGCTGTTGTGTTTGATGTGTCGAAGCTTTTCCCTCTTTTGATAATTGTGTATATCTTTCAATATCATTTTCTAGTTGCTTCAATTGTTGTTGTATCTCAGTTAAATGATTTTGCTTTTCTTTTAAAGTTTCTTTACTTTTATCACTTTGATATCCATCATTTTTTTCAAATTCGAACTCTTCATGTTCATTTTTAAGATGTGCTTCTTGTGTTTTTAGTCTATCTAGTTCTAATTCGTGATGATGTACTTGTTCTTTTAAATTGTTGTACTGCTGACTTGCACTAAAATATTGTTCACTTAATTGTTCAGCTTGTGTTTTTTGTTCTTTAAACTGACGTTCAAATTCTGCTGTTTGTCGTTGATAATCTTCAAGTTGATTTCGCATTGTTGATAATTCATCTTTTTGTGACAATATACTTTTTGTTTTACGTGCTCCTCCTCCTGTCATGGAACCACCCGGATTTACAACATCACCTTCTAAAGTTACTATTCTTGTCCGATATCGAATGGCACGTGCAAGTTCATTTGCATGTTTTAAATTTTCTACAATGATGGTATTACCTAATAAATTTTCAATGATGTTTTGATATTTAGCAGATACATTTATAGCATCAGATGCAATATTAATAAATCCTTGTGAACTACGAGCTACATCTTTAATCTCAGCAGCTACATGTCTTGGTTGAATCACGTTTAATGGTAAAAAAGTAGCACGACCTAGACCTCTTTGCTTCAAGTACTGGATTGCTTGACGACCGTCTTTTTCATTATCAACAATAACGTGCTGTAACGATGCACCTAAGGCTGTTTCAATTGCTTGCGTCATTTCTGAAGGAACGTTAATTACTTCTGCAACCGCACCATGAATCCCTCTTAGTTCTTTATCTTTTGCTTTCAAAATGTGCTTTACACCATTAAAGAAATACGTGTAATCTTCCTCTTGAGTAGCTAAACTATCAATTCTTGATTTTAACTTTTCATTATAACGATAGGCTTGATATAGTTTATTTTCATATTCAGAAAGAAGTCTTTTAGAATCTGTCAACTGTCGTTCTAATTGTTGAATATTTTGTTCTACTTTTTGCATAGATTTCTTAGAACTTTGATATGCCTTGTTTGTTTGAGTAATATTTTGTTGAATGTCCTTAAGTTGATTGAAAGCCTCTACTAAACGCGAATCTAATCGTGATTTTTTTGCTTCATTTTCATTGATTGTATGTTCTAAAAATCTTATATCATTATTAACATCTGATTGTTCTGACATCAATGTATAATAACTATTTTTAATTTCTTCCAGTTTTTCGTCGTGTTGTTCATCAGATACATAAAGAAGTGACTCTAATTCTTGAACTTCCTTGTTTAATTGCTTTTGCTTATTTTTCAAATCGGCTAATAATTTTTCATTTTGAGCTTTTTCATTTTTAATAGAATCAATTTGTGATTCTAAATTATCTAATTCTTCCTCATATCTTGCATTTGTTTCTGATTGGTTTTTCTTTCGTTCTTCTAATACATTTAGCTTACCTGATAATTGCTCATAATTCTCAGTTGCTTTAACTAATTCATAATTTAACTTTTCAATGTCATAATCGTTTTGTTGGCGTTTACCTTTATATCGTTGTAGTAACTGATTGATTTGAGCTTGTTGACCTTCTTTCTCAGCCTGTTGACTCTTTAGGTGATTTAAACGCTCATCTAATCGTTGATTATCTTCGGTATAATGATCAATGTCAGATACTGTAACGATGACATCACTTTGCTCCATTTCTTTAGATAATTGCTTATATTCTTTAGCAATGGCCGCCTCTTCTTTTAACGGTTCCACTCGTCCCTCTAAATCATATAAGATATCTTCGACCCGATTAAGATTATCTTCAGTATGGTCAAGTTTTTGAATCGATTCAGCTTTACGCTTTTTATATTTAAGTACTCCAGCAGATTCTTCAATAATTTGTCGACGATTGATTGGTTTTGCATTCAATATTTCATCTACTCGTCCTTGAGAAATAATACTAAATGCTTCCTTTCCAAGTCCTGAATCGAGAAATAAATCTATAATATCCTTTAACCGTGCACGATCATTATTTAAATAATATTCACTCTCACCACTTCGATAGAGACGGCGTGTGACAACTAATTCCTCAGAATCAATTTGTAATTTTTGTGAATGATTATCTAATTTAAGTTTTACTTCAGCAAAATTTTGAGCTTTTCTATGTTCAGCACCTGAAAAAATGATATCTTCCATTTTAGCACCACGTAGTGATTTGGCAGATTGTTCACCTAGTACCCATTTAATTGCATCAGTAATATTACTTTTACCACTTCCATTAGGACCAACAATAGCTGTCACACCTTTATCAAATTGAACATTGGTATGGTCGGCAAAAGATTTAAATCCTATGGCATCAATTGATTTTAAATAAACCATTGTATTCTCCTTATCACAGTCGTGTTGAGTTGATAAGCTTGGGGCTATATTAACAATTATTCAAAATTATCAATATAGATTGAAGCTTTATATGATGATCAATCATAGATTATCATATTTTTATAATTATAATGATTTTTTATTTTTCATTAGTTTATACGCTTGTTCTGCTGCCTTTTGTTCGGATTCCTTCTTTGTCTTTCCTTTACCCTCTGCAACTGCTTTATTTTCTAAAATCACTTCCGATGTAAATAGTCTATGATGTGCGGGACCCTCTTCTTTAATTAATTGGTATGTCACATCTCCTTTATTTTGGCTATGCACATATTCTTGAAATTGTGTTTTAAAGTCTACGACACCAACGAGCTCGTCATCTTCTACATACGGAAAGATAACTTTTTCAGCAAATGTCCATACTGTGTCTAAACCTTGATCTAAATATAGTGCACCTACAAAAGCTTCAAAAGCATCTGAAATAAGGGAAGGTCTTGTTCTGCCTCCTGTCTTCTCTTCACCTTTACCTAATAAAATCAGTTCGTTTAATTTAATTTTATTCGCAAATATCACAAGTGAAGGTTCACAAACAATTGTTGCGCGCATCTTTGTCAAATTACCTTCTGGTAAATGAGGATGTCTGTCAAAAAGATAGCGTGAAACCGTCAATTCTAATACCGCATCACCTAAAAATTCTAAACGTTCGTTATGTTCTAAACGATTCATATTAAAGTCATTAATAAAACTTGAATGAGAGAAAGCTTGTTGATATAAATCAATATTTTTAAAATGTAATCCTAACGACTTCATTTTATCAGTAAATTTTTGTTGAAAATCATGTACCATTTCTTTCTTTTTCTGGTTAGCCACAACCTAACCTCCTAACTATAAAGTTTAAAAGCTTAATTTAATTTTACGTGAAAACAGACTAAAACTAAAGAAAAAATCTGAGCCGACGAGAAGACGACTCAGATATTAATCATTTTATTTTTCAAGGCTATTGATGTATTTAACAGCATCACCAACAGTGTTGATTTTTTCTGCTTCTTCATCAGGAATTTCAGTACCAAATTCGTCTTCTAATTCCATTACTAATTCAGCGATATCAAGTGAGTCAGCGCCTAAATCATCTTTGAATGATGCGTCTTCAGTTACCTTGTCAGCATCTACGCCTAAACGATCAACGATGATGTCTTTTACTTTATCGAAGTTTTCCACGTCGCTTCACCTCCTTTTAAAGAGTCTTTTGATAGACTATTTTATTTTCCCATTTTACTTTCTAAAATACAAGTAGAATTTTAGAAA